>NZ_LT549890.1:600000-890000 GCF_900079115.1 Saccharolobus solfataricus | reverse complement strand
ACGGATTACCTTTGTGACATAATTTATAGCTTAATATTGACACTTATCTCCGCACTCAATGTTCTTAGGGTTTTCATTAATTTTCTTTACTTGCTTAGGGTTAGGAATTCCAGTAATATCATTTTGATATTGCTAGTTTTCACAGAGCTTCTCATGTTCTCGTTACTGCTTCTAGGCTTTACTTGCTTTTCTTGCCTCCCTATTCTTCCGATTTGAATCCCATTGAGTTGGAAGGATTTGAAGCGTTGAGTTAACATAACTCGGATTACACTCTTGTATTGAGGATGGATTCTCAAGGCAATTACACGTTGGCAAGTTTCACGATGGACTTGAGGAAGGTGATAGAATAGAATGTTTTCTTAAATTTTGTTTATTATCTGTTAGCAAGTTTCATCTCACAATAGTACGAGTTTTTCCAAATATTTTTCTATATTTTGCATTAAGAGAAGTTATAAGCCAGTTGCGGCTATTATAAAAAAGACTATAAAGGAATAAGTAAAATATATATATTATGCCATCAGTTGCAGAAGTAATAATAAGAGTATTAGAAGATAATGGAATTCAAAGAATATATGGAATTCCTGGAGATTCCATTGACCCTTTAGTTGACGCGATAAGAAAATCTAAAGTAAAATACGTACAAGTAAGACATGAAGAAGGTGCAGCTTTAGCTGCCTCGGTCGAAGCGAAAATAACTGGTAAGCCTTCAGCATGTATGGGTACTTCTGGTCCTGGATCAATCCATTTATTAAATGGATTATACGATGCAAAAATGGATCATGCTCCAGTAATAGCGCTAACTGGACAAGTAGAGTCAGATATGATAGGTCACGATTATTTTCAAGAAGTTAACCTAACTAAGTTATTTGATGATGTGGCAGTATATAATCAAATTTTAATTAACCCAGAAAACGCGGAATATATAATAAGGAGGGCTATAAGAGAGGCTATTTCCAAAAGGGGAGTAGCTCACATAAATTTACCAGTAGATATTCTCAGAAAGTCCTCAGAATATAAGGGTAGCAAGAATACTGAAGTAGGTAAAGTTAAATATTCGATAGATTTTTCTAGAGCTAAGGAATTAATCAAAGAAAGTGAGAAACCAGTTTTACTAATTGGAGGAGGGACTAGAGGCCTAGGTAAAGAGATAAATAGGTTTGCTGAAAAAATAGGAGCACCAATAATATATACATTAAATGGTAAGGGGATTTTACCAGATTTAGATCCTAAAGTTATGGGCGGAATAGGTCTTTTAGGAACTAAGCCTTCCATAGAGGCGATGGATAAGGCTGATTTATTAATAATGTTAGGCGCATCATTTCCTTACGTTAATTTTCTAAATAAGAGTGCCAAAGTGATACAGGTTGATATAGATAATTCTAATATAGGTAAGAGGTTAGATGTTAATCTCTCTTATCCGATTCCAGTTGCTGAGTTCCTAAATATAGATATCGAAGAGAAATCAGATAAATACTATGAAGAGTTAAAAGGAAAGAAGGAAGATTGGCTAGATTCTATAAGTAAGCAGGAGAATAGTTTAGATAAACCAATGAAACCTCAGAGAGTAGCTTATATAGTTTCCCAGAAGTGCAAGAAAGACGCAGTAATAGTTACTGATACTGGAAATGTAACTATGTGGACTGCTAGACACTTTAGAGCTTCAGGAGAGCAAACCTTTATATTTTCTGCTTGGCTAGGTTCAATGGGCATTGGAGTCCCAGGAAGTGTAGGAGCTTCTTTTGCTGTAGAAAATAAAAGACAAGTTATTTCTTTTGTAGGAGATGGAGGTTTTACTATGACTATGATGGAAATGATAACTGCTAAGAAATATGATCTTCCAGTTAAAATAATCGTTTATAATAATTCTAAATTAGGAATGATAAAATTTGAACAAGAAGTAATGGGGTACCCAGAATGGGGAGTCGATTTATATAACCCAGATTTCACAAAGATAGCTGAATCTATTGGATTTAAAGGATTTAGATTAGAAGAGCCAAAAGAGGCTGAGGAAATAATAGAAGATTTTCTAAACACTAAAGGACAGGCACTTTTAGATGCAATAGTAGATCCAAATGAGAGACCAATGCCACCTAAACTAACTTTTAAGCAAGCTGGAGAATACGTTCTTTCAATATTTAGAGAGAAATTAGAGGGTATTTAAATGATACTTATCTTAGGTGGAGGATTCGCAGGAGTTTCAGCTTATAATCAAAATAAAGAAAATTCCTTAGTAGTCGACAGAAAGGACTATTTTCTTTTAACGCCATGGATAATTGATTTTATATGCGGAATGAAGAAATTGGAAGATATTATAGTAAAATATAAGAAAGTTATACTTGGAAATGTGCAAAAAATTGATTTTAAAAATAAGAAAGTTATACTTGATAATAGTAAGGAATTAACTTATGATAAACTTATAGTAAGCTTAGGTCATCATCAAAATCTTCCACGATTAAAAGGAGCTAAAGAGTATGCGCACAAAATAGAAACATTAGAAGATGCTATAGAGTTAAAGAGAAGATTAAATGAAGTTAAGGATATAACTATCATAGGGGGAGGTGCAACTGGTGTAGAGTTAGCTGGGAATATAAAGGGGAAGAAGATCACTTTAGTTCAAAGAAGAAATAGATTACTACCAACTATGTCCACTGCCTCGTCAAAAAAGGCTGAAGATCTATTAAGAGAGTTAGGAGTCAATCTAATGTTAGGAGTAGAAGCTATAGAAATCAAAAAAGATTCTGTAGTCACAAGTTATGGTGAGATTAAAACTGAATTAACTATTTTCGCAGGAGGCTTAAAAGGACCACAAATAGTAGGCAATTTACATGCTAATAAAAACCATAGACTACTCGTAGACAAAAATCTTAAGTCAATTGAATATAATGACGTTTATGGCGCAGGTGATTGTGTAACATTTGAAGATAAGGAAATTCCAATGACTGCAGATATTGCAGTTGCTGCTGGAAGAGTAGTCATGAAGAACATATTAGGTAATGAAATAGAATTTAAGCCTAAAAGATTAGCTACGACAATCCGAATTAGAAATGAATTCTTTGGGGACTTTGGGGAAAATTATGTAGAAGGCAAATTTGCTAAAATACTTAAAGACATTTCTTACCTGGAATCATTACTTTTACCTAGACGTTTGAGAGAATAAACCTTTTAAAAATATTTATAAATTCTTATAAATAAAAATACTAATTAAATTTAATAATTATTAGGAATTTTTTCGGACATTTAAGCTTCATAGAATTTAGTACAGTGATGTTTGAGAGTGTCGTTATTAAGCTAATAGCAGTTTACGGGTTTCCCTTCCGTTTAAAAAATTTTTGATCCCTCCACCTCCTTGATAAATTCTTTTTATCAGTCGAGAGCCAACTCGCCCACTAACTTGTACCGCGTGAGTTGATCGAGGTAGTGTGAACTATGTTGAAAATTCTGTTTTTCTCTATATTTGGTTATTTTCTCCTACAATATAAGCTTAATCTCTCGTTATACTGAAAGATATAATTGCATTTCATTCCTTATAATCCATAATACTATATTTCTCTCTTGTTATTTATATTCAATTATTTACATTAGGGACAGTCTCTTGAGTAGATCATTAAAGAATTCCTGAGATATTTTATTATTTTCATTAAAATACTTTATGATATCTTATATAAAAGAATCATCTTAGTTGCTACAGTAGCTATAATCTCCTTCTTTAACTATTGAGGAGTTAGTTGCTTAAGTGATAGCTTTAGCTTTTCTCTTTACTATTTGGCAATTATCTCAAGAAATCTGACTATCACTATTCTTAAAAAGGCTGAAGCTTCCTACTTGATTCTATGATAATCACTAAAACTCTTAATAATACTAATCTTAGGATCTGATAAAAAACTGACTTCCATTTTTAACGAAAATCTCACGTGACATCTTAAGTTTTTTCATCATCGATTTCTGAGCTCTATTTTTCCGGGTCCGAGATAGGATAAAACTTACTTATTATTAAACGTACTAAATAGGGTATTGGATTTAAAAAGTCCTCCTTTAACATTGTTTAACTCATAAAGTTAAAATCTAATGAACAACTGTTGATAGAAAAGTAGAAATATTTAAAAAATTGTATTTGGGATATGGATGAAGAAAAAAAGAATGTAAGTGAATTGAGAAAAGGTGTCCTTGGTACTTGGCTTGTTGCAAGTTATGGAATTGCAGCTAATGCCCCAATAGCTGTTGCCACACTCTATTTTGTGGGCCTTGCTGGATTGGTAGGAGGAGCTATGCCACTCACTGTGATACTTTCGTACTTGATCTATGCTACTACACTTATTGTTATTTATGAGTGGAGCAAGGAGATTGCAGCTTCATATGGCTATGTTGCTATGATAAAGAAGGGATTAGGCAGTAGTTTGGCTTCCTTTACTGTAGGATATGGTTATATTTATCAATATCTTGTTGCTGGAACAGCTGGATTTGGAATATTAGGAATTGCGTCTTTCATCTACTTGATCTCTCCCAGTATTGCTTCTTCAATGCCTTGGTTATGGGCAGCAATAGTGATTATAGTTACAATTGAGATTACAACAATAATGTGGCTTGGAGTGAAGCCTGGAGGTCTGTTAAATCTCGTAATAGGATTGATTTCAATAGGTTTTCTAATTATAACTTCGATCGTTTTAATTGCTGGAGCAAAGAATAGTATTTTACCGTTTACGGCTGTTCCGGTTAACAACAATTGGGCGCTGGTACTTACGGCAATGATTTTTGGTGTTACTACTTTTGGTGGTGCCACAACTCCAATAGGAGTAGCGGAAGAAGCTAAGGTTCCAAAAAGTACTTTGCCAAAGGCACTTCTCTTAACGTTTGGAATACTTGGAGTTGGATTGATATTGAATTCTTATGCGCAGACGATAGTTTATGGAATAAATAATATGTTTAATTATGCTAATCTTCCAGACCCAATGATAGTGATTTATAGTAAGTATTTCAATCCCGCTATTGTATATATGTTAATAATACTTGTAGCGTTTATGTTTAACTCTTCTGCATTAGCGTTTGCTACTAGTGGGAGTAGAATGATATTCGGTATGGCTAGGGATGGTGTATTATATCCTAAAGTCTTTTCAAAAGTTAATAAATACGGTGTGCCGGGTAATGCAATAATACTTACTGGTATTGTTACAGGTGCTCTTAGCCTTATAAGTGGTTACATTCTAGGTCCGTTAGAGGCTAGTATATTTTTAATAACATTTGGCTCATTCTACGTCGCCTTAGGTCATTTATTTGCTGCCTTAGGGTTAATTGTACGTAAGGTTAAAATGCGTACGGCTAACATAGCGAAACACGTAGTGATACCGATAATTTCAATACTATTATATATTGCTGTAATATATTTTGGTACTTACCCTGCGCCAGCTTTCCCATTAAATATAGCAGTTTATGCAGCTTGGGCTATTCTTTTGATTCACATAATTACATATTATGTGATAAAGAGCAGATTTCCAGACAGAATTAAGAAGTTCGGTGATTATAGTCTTTGAATATAAAGGAGTCTTATATTATTTTTAAACCTTTTTAATCACTTAAATTTTTAGTAATTTAATATGCATGAATTACTATTCTATAACTGATGAGAAAATTATTTTCTCTATTGATTTTCGCAGATGATAAAGGAAATCTTGCTTGGAGATACCTAATTTTTCAGCAATTTCCTTAGCTTTTATTTGCCTTGGATAATTGAAATATCCCATAGTTATTGCGGTTTTTAGGACTAGTATCTCCTTTTCTGTCAAACCATTATAGAACATATCTGAAAACTTTATTTCTTTAACTACAATGCTATCTATGGGAAATCTTTCTGATAATTTGCCTACTAAAGATTTGGCTAAAGTTGTTACTTCCCACTTTTCTATTCCTTCCCTTACGACATTTCTATATTCTAATATATTACTGCTCGAGAGTATATATCCTGAAATTGTAGTACTCAGATCTTCAAGGAAGTCAATTATATAACCCCCTTTTACCTTTCTATACTTTAGAATTTCGTAAACGTTTTCTGACCTTTTTAGGTCAGTTACTATTAATTTTGGAGAAGCTATTGTGACTCTGACTTTCTTATTATTATATTTTGATACATTTAAGGTAACAACACTATCTTTTATTTTGCTGGTCCAGCAACCTTGGTGTGATATTGAAAAGTTAATTTTATAAAGATTCTTCATTCCAATAGAGAGTTGTTTTCTCACTTAATAAATTTTTCAAACTAAAACATCAAAAATTTTTCATATTAAAAGATAGACACTACTGAAATAATTGGAAGATTTTTAAGAAAGTTAAGGGTTTTTATCGATAATTATTAAAATAAATCCTTTTCATCACGCATTCATAAATCACAATAGTTTTCTCTATGTTATCTAATTCAACATACTCATTAGGTACATGAGCTTGATCTAAACTTCCTGGGCCAAAGTTTATCGAATCGAGATTTTTATAGAAGACTGCGTCATATCTTATATTACTTATTAGTTCTTTAGGTACTACGTTAAGAGTTGAAGTGATACAAAACTTAAACGCTTTAGCTACACTGGAATCTGGATTAGAAACTGAGCCTGAAATGAAAGATTTAATCTCAAAATTATACTCTATTCCTACTTCTCTAGCTGTAGTGTCAATTACATTCTTGTCAAATTCTGGGGTTCTATTATCATGGGGAGGAATAGCTCTATAATAGCTAAAGGCAAAGAAACCCGGTACTATTCCATCATTATTAGTGGGATTAAGCGTATATCCCCCAAGGTTAACTATTTCATTTCCTAATTTTTCTTGTAGTTTTAGTGCTAGTTTAGAAGCTAGCAGAAAGGCATTAATGCCATCTTTTGGGTTGCTTGCGTGAGCTTGTTTACCAAATATTTTTATTATACCCCTCACTATACCCAAATGCCCTATATACACGTTAGGAAAACTAGGTTCACCAAATATAGCAGTACTAGGAGCGATACGAATTTCCTCTGTCAAGTATTTAGTCCCTATACCTCCACTTTCCTCGTCTGGGACAAACACTATCTCGATTGGTAAATCATTAAATCTAGATAGGGCTAAATATAAACTCACAATTGAACCTTTCATATCTGAAGTTCCTCTTCCGTACGCCTTATTATCGACTACCTTGAGTTCGAAAGGGTTTGTTAACCAACCATCTCCTGGTGGAACGACGTCATAATGGAAGTTGAAGTGGAGTATAGGGTTGGGACTATTCTTGGCAATTACTATTATTCTTTTGTTTCCTTTGTGTGATGGAGAGTAAATGTAGTATTTATCCATATATTCCTCTGGTATTTCGATTAGTTGTATTTGAAAACCTAAATCGTTAAATAGGTCTTTCAGATAAAACGAAATGCTCTCGTATTCTGACCCAGGTGGATTTGCTGTTTTGATTTGTACTAGGTCTTTCAGTAGTTTTACTGGATATAACATTTCAATGATTACCTTCTTTTAGCTTTTAACAAGCTTGATTTTCCTAATCTATTCTCTAATTCTTCTAATTCTTTCTCTTCATACACTTTCCCTCCATTTTCTATATATTTAAGGAGTTCAATGCAAAATCTTGATGCATGTTCTAACATTTCAATGTTTAATACACCAGTTTCATATCCTGGTATAACTTGTTTGGAGACTGTAGCTATTCCAATCACTGGAGAATCTGTATATAACCACGGTGAGATAAGAGTACTGATGTGAGATACATTATAATCTAGAGGAGTTAGATCGCCAGTTGTCAAGGGAACCATGTAAATTTCGTGCCCAGTTATTTTATTATAAATGTCGATTACGTTATCATGGAGTTTTAAAATATAGCCGTCTTTAACTACATGAGTTATTGCGAAGTCGTCGAATTTAACTATTCTATTTCCTTTAGTTGAATCGATTGATATGACGAGTGATGCTGAGGGTTCAACTTCAACTTTAAGTGCTTCGTCTAATCCTACCAGTGGAACCATAAAGTCGAATGGTTTATGGGGAATTAGTTTAGCCTTAATGGATAGATTAGTTACGAATAATACATCGAGATTGAGCTCTATCCCTTTATCTCTTAGATTAAGAAGCTCTAGGAGAACCGCTAGACTTATAATCGCCCCGTCAGCGTCAGAGACTAAACCTTTATTTACTCCGACCATCTGTATTGCTCCTAATCTTCCAAGGATCTCTACTTTGTTATTTCCTACACCTTCATAAAGTGCTTTTATAAAGGTTACTTCTCCAGCTTTTATTTCTTCATATTTGACTTTACTTTCTAGCCTTTCCCTTATCTTTTGTAATGGATCTTTAGATTCTAGGATGTCTATAACTTCTAATAGTGTTTTTAATATCATATTCTCAACTTCCCCGGATTAAGGATATTGTGAGGATCTACTATTCGCTTGTATTTTTTCATTAGTTCTAATCTGTATTCCTCATCTACCCTGTCATTTACAACTAAGGAATGTATTTCAAATGGTATTCCCTCCTTTGTCATTATTGAATCTATTATGTTGAAGTTTTGTCTATCAGAGATGAACACTGTGTAAATTACGGTTTCTCCTCTTAATGTCATGACATCGCCATGTATTAGTACATTAGAACCTAGAGCATTTTTAACTTGGCTTACTACTTTGAGAAAACTATCGAGAGAGAGTAGTCTAACCTCGTAAAAATATTCGGAGAAATTGGTTAGTCTGCTCATGGTAACGTAAATAGCCGCAAAAGCCAATTCGTCTAAGAATTTCATCTCCACTTCTTCTCCAAAGCTTTTTGTACTTGCAAGTATTACATTCCATTTTCCCGGAATTGCTCTATTTTTGGCAACTAATGATAAGGCTTCTTGATCCTCTATAGTGATTCTCCTTATCTTATCTCTTTCGTTCTCTACGTCTTTTAGGAATTTTACCAACTTACCTAGTTCATCAAATCTTACTAGTTGGTCTTTCCAGTCTTCATAGTCTACAGTAGCTATATCAGCCTCAACTATAATGCCAGTTGTTCCAGCAGCTTGGGCTACTGCTAAGGTATTTTCTCCGGTTAATTCAAAAGTTCCAGTAGATCCCACTACTTTTACACGTCTAATTCCACCGTTATGAAAATGATAGCCATATTGGTATGATCCAATCCCTACATCTCCTCCTGCAATATATCCTCCTAAAGTGGAAATGTAAAAGCTACTAGGATATACTTGTAATTCTTTTCCCCTCTTCCTAAGGTAATTCAGGGCATCTAGAACCTTTACTCCGGGGGAAATTTTCAAATACTTCTCGTCATATTCCATAGTTTTATTTAATTTCTGAATATCCAATACAATAGAGGGATGTATTGGTAGTACTTGCCCTATTGTAGATGTTCCTGCACCCCTAGCTAATAAGGGGATTCTATGAATATCGCAAAATTTAACAACGAATTCAATGTCATACCTATCTTCAGCAATTACTACTCCTAGCACTCTCTTACCCATCTTCGATAGGACTGGAGAGACTAAATAGGGAGATTTGGAGTAGTGATCTATGACGTTATTGTCCATAATAAGCTTTGAACCAAGTTCTTTCTCAAGTTCGTCTAATTTCATCATAAACATTATTTATAAATTAATATTAAAGGACTACCTTTAACAATGTAAAATGATTATGTTTTTGACAAGGAATAGGCAATAAGGAGAGCTAATGAATTATATCTTAGGGTAGATTGTTAAGGGTATACGCTTATATCGGTTTTAATAAGAAAATAGACATATAAGAAAAATATTTTGGGAACATTAAAAATAATTTTTCCTATTCTTGTACCAGTCGTCCATCATTATATTTTCTATATTTAATTATTTCAAACCTAACTTCTTGACCTACATCATAAAATTCCTGAGAAAGGATAGTTATATTATTATTTTTAAAATTACATATTAAGTATCTTGACTCCCCTGAAGCTTCTACTGATTCTACCATACAAGATAAATTGCCTTTTCCTACTTCTACCCATTCTGGCCTAAACCCTATTTCCTGCGCCTTTTCTTTCATTAGTTCACCAGGTAGAAAATTCATTGGGAATTCACCTACGAATTGCGCCACCCATTTTGTTTTTGGATATTCATACAGTGTTTTTGGATCACTGACTTGTTCGAATTTGCCTTTATGAAGTATAGCAATCCTATCTGCTAGACTTAAGGCTTCCTTTTGATCGTGGGTTACATAAATGAACGTACCTTTCAATTCCTTTTGTATTCTCTTCAATTCTCCTCTAGCTGTTGTCCTTACTCTAGCATCTAGATTACTTAATGGTTCATCCAACAAGAAATAGCTTGGATTTCTTACAATTGCCCTAGCCAGTGCGACCCTTTGTTGTTGCCCTCCACTGATTTGTGTTACTTTTTTATCTAATATTTCTGATATACCTAAAAGCTTTGCAGCTTTTTCCACTCTTTCTATTATTTCCTCTTTTTTCATTCCCCTCATCTTGAGTGGAAATGCTATATTATCTCTCACTGACATGTTTGGGTAAAGTGCGTAGTTTTGAAATACCATAGCAACATTTCTCTTCTCTGGGGGTTTGTCTGTAATGTCTGCTCCATCCGCTATAATTTTTCCCTTATCTAATTTTTCAATTCCTGCCAAGATTTTCAATAATGTTGATTTCCCTTCTCCACTCGGTCCTAGTATTACAAAGAACTCTCCAGTCTCTATCTTCTCTGTTATGCCATTAATTACAATGTTTTTGCCATATTTCTTTACAATATCTATTAGTTCTACCGTCATCCTTTTATCCCCCCTGCTAGATATTCTCCTCTTAGATATTTTTGTAATGCAAAAGTTAAAATTATTACGGGAAGTGTGAATATTAGTGAAAATGCTATTCCTGCCAATAAGTTTCCTCTGGTAACGTCTTGGTATATTGTTACTGGAAGTGTGGAGTGATAGGGAATTAATAGGATTGCATAAGTAAACTCATCCCATGAGAACATCCATGATATTAGGAATGCTGCTGCTATACCAGGTGCTGCTAGTGGTAAGAGTACTGAAAATAACCTATTAAATAAATTTGCACCATCAACTCTAGCTTGATGTTCGAGGTCAATGGGTATTGACGAGAACGTGCCTTGTAAGATGAACGTAGCTAATGGTAGTGTTATTAGTGTTTGGGCTAAGGCTAGACCTACTACGGATTCAAAAAGATGAAGTTTAAGAAAATCTACTGCTATTGGAATACCTATTACTATTGCTGGCATCATATTAGTAACTAATAGAAGGATAATTATGGAATATGCTATGGCTCTTGGTAATCTACTTAAACCATATCCCGCTGGAATAGCCAATGCTATGGTAATGATCCCCACTAATGTTGCTGTCTCCAGACTTTTTATGAATGGATCAATAAATGCCGTGCCTTGTAATGCTGTTAGTAGATTATTTAGTGTTAGTGACACCGGTAATAGTGAGGGGAATTTCGCTAAGACGGTATATTTTGGGGAATTAAATGCTAGTAATACTAAAATGTAAAGTGGAAATAGAAAGTAAATTCCTACTACTATTGCACCTAAATATACCCACAACCTCATGTTATCTCCCTCCAGAGAGTTTGATTACTATGCCAGAAAATACGAGGATAAATCCAAGAAGTATCGTTGCAGAAGCTAATGCTAATCCAACTTCTGGAAAAGTTGTAGTATATAAATCATATATTAAAGTGGTGAGGAGAGGGGGATGCTCACCGATTAGTATTAAAGGTAAAGCGAATATGTTGAATTCCTGCACTCCTCTTAGAATAAGTGATATCCCAATGAAGCTCCTAAGGTTTGGTAATGTTATGTAGAAAAATCTCCTAATCGGCCCAGCTCCATCTATTGCAGACGCATAATATAACTCCTTTGGTATTGAGGACATTCCAGCCAACAATATTAAGGCTACAATGGGTGTGTTTTTCCAGCTGTCCGCAATCATTACTACCAATAATGACGAGATGGAAGATTGATACCAATTTACGTTAAGTCCAAAGAGGGAATGAAGAATTGTATTTGCGTATCCTCCAGAGGTTTGAAAGACGAAGCTGAACGTTACTGCTGCGACAACTGTTGCAATACCCATTGGTATTATTGTTATAGTAGATAAAGCTCTTTTCCCAAAGAATTCTCTACTTAGAACTGATGCAACTAGAAAACCTAGAGCTAGCTGTATTGCTAATGCGCCAATTGTAACTACAATTGTATTAATTATTGCACTAGACAAATTAAAATAGGACAGTTCTTTATAATTATATAAAGAGAAACCCCCATGGGGATCTTGAAAACTCAAATAAACGGCCTCAATAGTGGGAAAAAAGGCAAAACTAATTACGTATGCCAATGCAGGAAGTACCAATAAAAAAAAGGTTAACTTCACTTTATTCACCCGTATAGTGGTCCAAACACTCCTTCCTCATACTCTTGTGCTACCGTTACATTATAGTTTTGTAAGAGATACTGGTACATTTCCTTATTTGCTTGACTTAATATTTGAGGTATTTGTGAATATGGTGCATGATTTACGATTATTTGATTAAACACGTTATCTGCTATCTGTCCCCAAACAGTTATCCAAGGTACTGGTTCTCTGAAGAATGCGTTCTGTAAAGCTTCTTCTTCAGCTTTGTATAGTGAACTTATATTACTTGGGAGATTCTGATAAGCTTGTTGATTTACTGCTGGCCATGAGAGGTAAATGATAAATTCTCTTTGAACTTGCGGAGATAGTAAGAACTTAGCGAATTCTATTAGCGCATCAATGTGTGTTGCTCCCTTAGGTATTGCTAATACATCACCACCTACTAAGTGATCACCGTTAACAGGGCCGGTAGGGCCAGGGTAGAATCCTATATTGCTCATATTAACACCTTCACTGGCCATAACACTATAGATATAGGGCCATTGATAATCGATCAAATAGTAACTACCATCAATTAATCCTTTATAGCTTCCCCAATATCCATGAATATACTCTAGGTTAAAATATTGTGAGAGATTGTACAAATATTCAAATGCAAGTACATCGCCAGAATCATTAAATAAGAATGGATTTCCACCAGCCTGGACCATCCACTGGTAAAGCTCAGTATAAGTACTTGCTCCACCATGACCTTGGAACATTATGGGTTTTACGCCAGTTTTATCATAAATTATCTTTGCGTACTGTAGCAATTGTGACCAGTTTTCTGGTGGAGAAGCCAAACCTAATTGCCTAAAGAGACTTGCGTTATACCAGACTAGAGGAATGTTGGCTCTAAGAGGAATGAAGTAAGTACCATGATATACTTTTTGTTCATACTGGACTAATGATTGCATCGATGGAATTAGACTAACATTCTGTAAGATTTGATTTACATATGGAGTTAGGTTCATTAAATAGTTACCATTGAGCAATTCTCCTATAACAAGATTATCTTCACCAATGATAACTGGGCCAACGTTACCACTCTTTACTAACTCTACAACACTTTTTACTATATCGTCAGCACTTTCATCAACATAATTAATTTTAATATTAGGATGTGTTGCCTCGAATTGTGGAATTATTATTTTCTGTGTTATGTTGGCTTCAGATGGCGATAGATCGTCAAAATAGGTTATGGTAATAACTTGTGATGGAGATGTTGACGTTGCTGATTGCGAAGTAGACGGAGAAGTGGTAGATACTACTTGTGACGGCTTATGACTAAGTAGAGTTACCGCAGCAACGGCTCCTATTACGATTATTACTATTGCCACTACTATTCCTATTATTGTGGTTGTGGATAAACCACGTCTCATTTTCTCTTTATTGGAGAATTTATCTGAGCGAGACATGGTATTATATATTTAATTTGTAGTGTCTAATAAACTTTTTTAAAAGTTGAAGTTGTATAAGTTAGAATTTAATTCTAATTAGATTTATCCATAGATATCTAAAGAGTTTAAATTTTATATATAACTATAATTATCTTTCAAGATAACTAGATATTTGGTATAGGAAATATGGAATAAATTTAAATAATATATAGCGAAAAGAAAGCTAAAAACCGTATATTTAATAAAATCAATTTTTATCATTATAGCAACTTCATAGTATTTTCAAATGCCCTTTTAACCCTTTCTGCAATATCCTCTGGTACCTTAACCTCGTAAACCTCTTCCTCTAAAGACCTCTTTACCTTTTCCAAATTTATCATATTCATATATGGGCACCTAGCACAAGCACAAGCTTCCGTCGTAACGAGTGGATAGAATTTCTTACTCGGATTCTTAATCTTCAGAGCATTTATCATACCTATTTCCGTTGCAACTATGAACTCCTCATTTTTGTTCTCTTTTGAGAATTGTATCATTTGATTAGTGGATCCCACGAAATCTGCGCTTTCTAAAATTTCTAATGGTGCCTCTGGATGAGCCATTAATAGAGCATTAGGGTACTTCTTCCTTGCTAGTTCTACTAGTTGTTTAGTATAGTTGGCATGTACTATACATCTACCATTTGGCGGTACTTTAATAATCTTCTTATTGGGAACTTTTTGTTGAACGTAGTTAGCTAGATTAGCATCTGGTCCAAATAGTATTGTATCTGCGTTTAGTTTCTGCACGACTTTCACTGCAGTTGAAGATGTTACTATGTAATCTGCTAAAGCCTTAGCATAAATGCTGGTATTTATGTAAAGCACTACTGGGGCATTAGGGTACTTCTCTTTATATTCTTGCAATGTTTTAACGTCAAGTGAATCAGATAACGTACAACCCGCATTAGGATCTGGGGAGAGTACTTTCTTGTTTGGATTTAATGCTGAGGCTTGTTCTGCCATGAAGTACACTCCTGCAAATAATATTATCTTAGCGTTTGTCTTCATTGCCTTAACTGCCAAGTCGTAAGAATCTCCAGTGAAGTCTGAAACTAACTGAACAGAGTATTCCATGTAATTATGTCCTAAAATTATTGCATTCTTTTCAGTTTTTAGGTTCTTTATTTGACTGAGTAACTCTTCAACTCTTGTCATTTTCCGAACATATGTTCGTATAGTAACCTGGTATAAAAACTTTTGGCTAATAAAAAACTTTTTATTTGGTCGAACATATGTTCGAGTATGATCTACATTTTTGGCAGTGGTTTAGCGGGTCTAAGCGCCGCCATATCCTTGCATAAATCTGGATACAAGGTAACTATTATTTCAAAGAAAATTAATGGGGGCTCAAGTTATTGGGCGAAGGGTGGTATTGCAGCCGCTGTTGGTAATGATGATTCACCAGAGCTTCACAAGATCGATACTTTGGAAGTGGGTGATGGGTTATGTGATAGTAAAACTGTCGATTACGTTACAAGAGAGATTCGGTACGTTGTTAGCACAGTTGAAAAATGGGGTTTCAAATTTGATGATGATTTAAGGTTAGAAGGTGGGCATTCTAAGAGAAGGATATTGCATAAGACTGACGATACTGGAAGGGAGATAACCAATTTCCTTTTGAACTTAGCTAAGAAAAAGGGAATTAATCTCATTGAAGATAAGTTGCTAGCCTTAAAGGTTAAAGATGGTAAGGTTGCAGGATTCATAACGGAAAAGGGTGGAAGTTTTGACGCTGAAAAGGTTGTTTTAGCTACAGGTGGTTATGGCTATTTGTTCAAATTTACTTCGAATCCTAGTACAAACATAGGAGATGGTATAGCCATAGCCTTTAAAGCTGGTGCTTTGGTTTCAGATACGGAGTTTGTTCAATTTCACCCTACTGTTACAACGTTTGATGGTCAAGCCTATCTGTTGACTGAAACCCTAAGGGGTGAGGGTGCTATTTTAGTTAATGAGAGGAATGAGAGGTTTGTTTTTAAATATGATAGTAGGGGTGAATTGGCTCCAAGGGACGTTTTAAGTAGGGCTATTTATGACCAGTACAAGAAGGGGCATACAGTTTATATCGATCTTTCACCTATTGAAGATTTTGATAGGAAGTTCCCCATATTGAGCAATTATGTAAAGAGGTACGGTAAGAGGCTTCAAGTTTTCCCTGGTGTTCATTATACTATAGGCGGTATTAGAGTTAATACTCGTGGTGAAAGTAATATCAAGGGTTTATATGCAATAGGTGAGGTTACAGATACTGGTTTACACGGAGCAAATAGGTTGGCCAGTAATTCTCTCGCTGAGGATTTGGTTTATGGTGTAAATCTTGTAAGATATATTGATAATTGGGAGGGATTAAGTATTGATGACGTTAAGGAGGTTATTGAAGTGAGGCTAAGGAATAGTAGTAATAGGTTAAGCTTAGAGGAGATTAGGGAGTATAATTGGAATTATTTAGGGATTGTCAGAAATGGCGAGGGACTAGATAAGCTAGTTAAGATTTACGAGTCTAATGACACATTTAATGACAACGCTTCGCTTGTAAGCTTATTAAGTGCTAAAGGAGCGTTGTTAAGAACGGAAAGTAGAGGTGCACATTATAGGGAGGATTACCCTAATAAGAGTTGGGAAGACGGTAAGAGGATATATTTCATGGTGAGTAGAAATTGATTGATTGGATTTACGTTAAAAGGCTCTTAGATTATTTGGAAGAAGACGTTATGCCGGAGGACATTACTACTAAATTTTTAGAGGGTATAAGGGCGAGGGGTATCGTTAGGTGTAAGGATTCTGGAATTTTGGCGGGTAATAGGTTTATTGTTCCTTTTTTAAAGTACTTAGGGTTTTCCAACATAAATGGGGAGAAAGACGGTAGAGAGGTTAAAAAGGGTGATATCGTTTTGAATTTTGAGGGTGATGCCGATATTTTGACTGTTGAAAGGCTTATTTTGAATTTCTTAGGTAAACTTTCTGGTATTGCGACTATTACTAATTTGATGGTTAAGAAGGCAAAGGAGGTTAATCCTTATGTGAGAATTGCTGGTACTAGAAAGACTACCCCGGGCTTTAGGTTATTTGAGAAATACGCTATTGAGGTTGGTGGTGGTGATCCCCATAGGTATAATTTATCCGATGCTGTTTTGATCAAGGATAACCACATTACTTTGTATGGAAATCTTGAGGAGTTGATTAAGAGAGTTAAGTTTTCGGTGAGTTTCACTAAAATTATTGAAGTTGAGGTTTCTTCTTATGAAGATGCAATAAGGGCGTTTAAGGCTGGTGCTGATGTAATATTACTAGATAATATGAAGCCTTATGAGATTTTACCAATAGTTAATGAGCTTAAGAGTAAGGTCCTTTTAGAGGCTTCCGGTGGGATAACTCCGGATAATGTTATTGATTACGCTAAGACTGGTGTTGACGTTATTTCCAGTGGTTATATCACACATAGTTACAGATCTTTGGATTTCTCTCTTGACGTAGAAAAAATCTAATTTTGGAAAAACTTTTTAAGTATGTGTTTTAGTCTAACTTAATGTTTAACGTTAAGGAATGTAAGCTTGGGTTTAACGAATGTGTTAAGACGCTAATCGAAAGGATAAAATCATCTGGAGCTGAAGTTTTTGCAATTATTGATCATTCCGAGAATGCAAGGAAGGTTGGGCTTAGTTTAGAGCCAACTATCGTAATTTATTTTGGAAACCCTAGTGTTGGCACATTATTGATGCTTCACAACAGACATGTAGCTTACGAATTGCCGTTAAGGTTCCTAGTCTGGAGCGAGAACAATGTTGTTAAGATTGGTTATAGGAAGCCAAGTGAGGTTGGGGAGGAGTATGATATAAGAAATAAGGAGTTGTTAGACAAGATGGATAAGTTCGTGGAGGGTTTACTATCTAATCTTTAATTTTTGGATATCCGCTATTATCTCGTCTAATACCTTTCTTACAGCTATTAGTGGTTTCTCATGTGATAGGAAGAATTTTTTTCCTTCTTCAGTTATTATGTACTTCTTTATATCATGTCCTCTCTCGTTTTTCATAACTTGCGGCTTTATTAATCCTCTTCTTTCTAAGTTCTTTAATATAACATATATTGACCCTTCTGGTAGTTTATAATCCAACTTCTCTCTTATTATCTTTTCAAGTTCATATCCATGTTTCGGTTCTTCTAAAAGCGTCTTTAAAATAAGTAATGTTATAATGCCGCCGAGAATTTTTTCCGTCTTTTTAACCACGAGAACTATATAAAATTTATGGATAAAAAATTTATCCAAATAATGGTACTTTGGTTCTCTTTGGTGGTTTAGGAATTAATGCTGTTAACGCTCCTGCGACGAAAGCCATTATGGTTACTATTTCACTTGCGAACACTAAGTTTGAAACTTGGGATACTGCTCCCACTACTATTGGACCAATAACTCCACCACCAGTAACTCCTAATCCCCAAACTAGTGAATTGGCAAAACTCGCTGAATTTCTAGGTACAAAATCTCCTACTATTGATAGCATTAGTGGGAATGCGCTGAAGTTAAAAAATCCAAATAATGATAGCAAGGCTATGTTTGGTATTTTTAGAAACAAAAGTAATGTTAAGGCAGCACCAAAGGTCGATATAGCGTAAATTAGCCTTCTCCCTACTCTATCTGATAGGAATCCTAGTATTGGTTGCCCTACTATAGCTGCTGCTAGAGCGATTGTAATTGCTTCACCTAAGTTAACGTTGTAAGAATAACCATAATTTTCTACTAATAATGTTGGAAGGAATTGTGAAATTCCTTGACCAAATATACTTCGTAGTAATGCAATGATAGTCAATAAGATTACTACAAATAATGTGCCTCTGGTACTAGTGGTATTGGAAGAGGAAGGTGTTTTATGATCCTCCTCTTTCGTGATAGAAATCTTTAGGAATATTGATGGCAATGCAGCTATTATTGATATTATACCTATTATTAACATATCTAAGGTCATATCCTTATTCAATATTGCAAATAGTGAAAGGGTTAATGTTGGGTAAATTGCCCTGCCAAGGCTACCCATTGACCCGTTTATGCCTAATGCAATACCAGCATTTCCCTTGTATGTTATTGATAGAACAGCCGCACCTATTGGGTGATAGAATGCTGATGCAAAACCAGCTATTGCCACTGAAATGAATACTAATGGCAAAAAGTGGAGTTGTATTGAGTAACCGAATGATATTAATCCAATTCCCCATAGTAATATTCCTATTCCCATTATGCTGGAATAATTGGTAAACTTGTCTGCTATCTTGGAGACTAAAGGCGAAGCTAATGCTGATATTCCGAAGAAAAATGCGCCAGATAGTATTCCGATTAGGAATTTTGATATACCAAGATACGTTATTAGGAATGTGAACGTCACTGGAAGGACCCAGCTATTTCCGTCGTTTATAAAGTGGGATAATGAAGTTAAGGTTAGTATTCTGATTTTCATAGGAATAGATTAAACTTTTACCCCTAAAAAACTTATCCCTATAGTTTGGACAAGTTAACTAGCACCCTATATACCTCTGCATTACTCCATGCTTGTGCAAAACAGCCCCTTGGCTTATATGGTGGTATATCATCAAAAATTTCCGGAATATATCCTTGGTTTTTGCTAGCATGAGCTAAAAGGGGATTGAAGTACTCTAACAAAAGTTTTAGTTCCATTATGTTGCTTTCAAGTCTTAATTTAGAATCAACATAGGCGCCTAGTAACCAAGGCCATATGGGTCCATTGTGGTAAGCTTCATCTCTACTTCTCCTATCCCCCTTATATACTGGTTTATAGTTTGGATCTTCTCTACTTAAACTACTTAATCCATATTGTCTAAGCAACTTACTTTCAATAAGTGTTAAAATCTTAGAAGCTATGCTCTTATCGTCTATTATTGGGAAAGGTAGAGAAATGGAAAATATTTGATTAGGTCTTATGCTCTTATCGGGAATGTTATCCCAGTTTATATAATCGTAAAGACCATCCTGTGAAATGAATTTTTCTGCAAACGACTTCTTTACACTTTCTGCTTTTTCAGATAAATATTCTGCTTTTTCTCCAAGTTCGTTAAGTAAGAATTCAGTTACTCTTAGTGCGTTATACCATAATGCGTTTATCTCAACTGCAGCACCTTCTCTGGGGGTTACTATCCTACTATCATATGAAGCGTCCATCCAGGTTCTAGGGGCTCCTTTATGGAAAATTAGGTTATCAACGTTATAGATTACCCCATTTCCCTTGGAATACCAGTCTATTATGTCTAGAACCTTATCTACTACCTTTCTGATGAAGTTCTTATCTCGTGAGTAAATATAAGTTTTGTAAATTGCATTTATAGCCCAGAGCGAAATATCGACACCTCTGTATACTGGTTCTCCATTATAGCTTATGAAATTGTTCGGTAGCATACCCCTTTTTTCTAGATTTAAATACTTGAGAATTATCTCTTTAGCAATATCATACTGCTTGTCAACAAGCAAAAGTCCCTCCAAAGATATGAAAGTATCTCTACCCCATTCGTCAAACCAATGATATCCTGCTATGATTGCCCAACCATCTTTCCCTTTAACTACAAAGTCTTTCCCTGCAGCCGAAAGAAGTTTTAAAATGTCATAATGTTCATTTTCTTCAACGCTTAGATCCTTTGGACGTTGATCATAATATACCGTAACCGAGATCTTATTTGAGGTTGAGACAATGCAGAAAGGATTATATAAATCTTCTATGTAGTTGTTTCCTAATTCTTGATCTAATTTATAAATAAAGTTATAGTACCAATAACCAGAATTAAAAAGCTCATACTTATCATGAATCTCAAAGTTCAAAATCCTCTTCCCCTCATATAATATGTAAATTGTATTTGGAGGATAAATCTCGTATGTAAAGAACTCATTCTGTAATTTCTTAGCTAGATGATGGCTTCTAAAGGTAATGAAGGGACATAATTTGAATTTACCCCTAGTTGCAATATAGGTGATTGTTATTGCATTATAGCCTTTATGAACTCTTAGAGTTTTTTCCACTTGCGAATAACCAAAGTCATAATGCCAAGTTATTTTGCTATTACTGTTTTTTTCAACTTTAATTAAATATTTATAACCATCTGGATAGTAGGAGCCGGGATAATAATTAGTAGACATCGAGTATGTATCGCCGTTAATAAGTAAGAAATCCTCAAACTTGGAAAGTATTAGAAATCTATGATGTGGTTGGTTTAGTGGTACTATTAGATATCCATGATAAGTTCTAGCGTTTATTCCGCATATTGTAGATGATGCATATCCTCCAGTCCTAGTTGGTAAAAGCCACTCCTCCTCACACTGGTCTAAGGGGATCATTCAAGGGTTATATATGGTTTAAGAGCTTATTAATTGCTATTATGAATTCAGCATGAGACCATACCAAAGGTGTAACTGAAGTTGGCTCAAAAGTTTCTGGATCAACTTGTTCTGGTAAAAAGCCGGTTGGTAATGCCCTATTAATTACCCATTTTATGTACTCGTTTGCCTTATTTTTATCGTTAATTGTTGCATAATATTCAGATAGCCATAATGTCGTAATTATCCAAGGGTTTGGTTGTTTTTTCCTCCTCTGATACATATCATTCTCATACCTTATTATCCCACCATTCACAGTTAATCTGCTTTCAATCTCGTTAATGGTATTTATCATGATTTTGTCATTTGCATTAACAAGACCAAAGAAGAATGGAGCATAGAGACTTGAGTCCACAGTTAGATCTTGGTTATTTTCCTCGTCTATTCTTCTAACAAATCTTCCATTATAAGTCATTCTTTTCAAAACCATTCCTTTTAATAAACCCGATGTATCACTTAAATCTTCACTTAATATTTCATCACCTACATCATAAGCTAACTTTGCTCCCTTTGTTAATGCGCCGTAAACCGTAGATACTGTGTAAATATGTATACCATACCTTTCTTCCCATAGGTCAAAAGAAGGTTTTGGCAATCCTTCTTCCATAAAAGACATCATAAATTTTAAGGCTGGCTTCACGAACTTCTTATATAATGGAAGTATTTCGTCAATATCTTCATATTTTTCGTAATGACTAGCTATTGCCCATACTTCTAATGCCGTCTCATCCTCTTGAATTGGGTATATCCTTTTACCTTTATAATACCAAGGATGCCAAGAACTAGCTAGAGTTGTATTTGGATTATATTTATGATATAGGAAGCCTTCAGAATTTGCAATATTAGAAATGAACTGGAAGTGTTTTAATGCTAGTTCCTTATAGCCAGCTAGATCTAGAGCATAAGCTGCAATTGCCGCATCTCTAGGCCAACAATACTGATATGAGTCCCCATAAATCTTGACGAAGGAGAAGTCTGAGGAAGCTATTATTGACCCGTTAACGTCCATGTGATTTCTTATCACAAAAAGACTCACATCATAGACTCTCTTAATATCCTGCATTAAATTATTTCTGAAGAGTTTATTTTTCTTTAACCAATTCCGCCAAAACATATAGGTTAACGTAAACGATGTCTCTACGTTTGCAAAGTTTATTTTCCTTATTTTTTGCCTTAAGCCTTCCAAGTTTCTATCTGCGACTATTACGTAGTATAATTTCAAATAGGAATTAGGATCTATATTTATCTCTATACCCATACTTGAATTTACATCACCATTTTCTATACCATTAAGTCCTAAATTGCCATCATAAATATCTCCAATTAAGTCACCTTTGCCTATGTTATACTCAGAAAGTGTCGATACCGTGGTAAACACTTTAAAGGCTAAATATCGTTTAGACTTATAATGTATAATTGAAAGGGATAGGGGATCATAGAATGCAGTGTCCCCAAAAGGGTTTGAATATAAATTTATATCATGTATAAAAAATACTTTTATATTTCTGCTATTATTTTCGTTATTTGCTATTTTTACAATAGACATATATATCGGATCATCAGAATCTAGAAAGTTATAAGAGAGAAGAGAAAGTCCTAACTCCTTAACATCACTCCTAATCTCAACCATATTAGCTTCATCTATATATAATACAGTAGTTTCCCAATCCTCATCTAGAGATGCCACTTTCTTATCTTTGTCCCAAATAGCTAACCTAATTGGGTTTCCAGAAGTCTGGTTCTCCATTCCTATATAAGGATAATAAATATCGACTATTCTTCCTTTCTCATCAAAGTTTATCAGCATTCTGCCATTTCCTATGGAGGAAACTCTCATGGTGAAATGCCTTTCATGTCAATATTGTATCATGAATTCTACTCCCGGCATTTATAAACTTGTGTGGGTAAATTCTGGAATTTATAATCTCGGTACCTTCTCCTACTATTACATCGTCAGCAATTACACTATTTATTATTCTAACTGGCTTCTCATTATTTGACCTTATCTCGACGTGCCTAGCTATTATCGAATTTTCAATATGCACATTATCTCCAATATAGCCTCTATCCATAATTGCACTTCTTACTATCTTTACACCCTTCCCAATCATTGTAAAATTGTCTATATTAGACTCCTCTATATATGTATCGTCACCTATTTGACAATGCCTACCGATAAGTGCATCGCCCTCAATCTTTATGAGTCCTTTCTTGAATTTTCTCTGTATCTCTCTTCTTCTCTTCCTTGAGTCTGGGCTTGTTCCTTGTACAAATATACGTCTATTAGGATCTATTCTTATTCCACCTATTTCAGAATCTGACAATGTGTGCAGTAGCGTAACCATTGCGTCCAAATAACGCTCTGGAGTACCTATATCAAACCATATTTCCTTCATGGGATATCCGTAAACTGGATAACCTTTATTTATCAAGTATGGAATTATATCCTTTCCAAAATCCATTTTGCCCATTTTGTACATTTCCTTCACGTCATTACTCTTGAATATCTTTCTTATTTCAGGGGACAAGATGTAAATCCCAGTATTTATTAAATCTGATGGTGCGTCCTCTCTTCTTTTTGGCTTCTCAACAAATTTTCTTATTGCTAAATCTCCAGTGGTATCAGCTACGCCAAATTCGCTTAAGTCTCCTTCATACTTCTTTAGCACTATGGTCATAAGCGAACTTTTGGATTCATGAAATTCCAATGCTTTCGTTATATCTAATTTGAATATATTATCGCCTTGCACTACTACAATTGGTTCATTAATGTCATAATATTCAATATTTATTCTTACAGAGTCAGCGTTACCTATACTATCTACTCTCGGTTGATACTTAAAGTGAACTCTTGGCTTAATCTTGTATCTTGCCGAAAAACCAATACCCTCCTTGAATAAGTCAAACAAAGACCTATAATTTACATACCCTTTTACACCAAAGATAAATTCCTTAATACCTTGTTTAGCTAACTCTAAAATTGTATATTCAATAAGCGGTCTATTAAGTAATCTAACAGCTGCTTTAGATGTTTCTATTGTTAAGGGTCTTAGTCTAGTAGCCTCACCCCCTATGGGAATTATAACTTTTACATCTGATATATCCCACTTTGTCATCAAATAATATTTATGAATGTGTAACTTATAAAAAGATATGAAAAGAGTAATAGTAGGATTTGAAGTTCACCAACCATTCAGGATTAGAAGAGATTTCTTCTGGAACCCGCGATTTAGACAAAAGCTAGAGGATAGATTTTTCGATACTGAGAGAAATAAAGAGATATTTGAGAGAATAAAGAAGAACTGCTACATCCCTGCAACAAACATAATACTAAGCTCTATTGAAAGAGCCGAAGAAGAAGGAAATAACGTTAAATACTTCTTTTCAATTTCAGGGACTTTCTTAGAGCAAGCGGAGAGATGGGGAAGAGAGGTAATAGAATTATTTCAACAATTGGCATATACACATAAAGTTGAATTTCTAGCGCAAACCTATTATCATTCTGTAACCAGCCTTTGGGAGGATAAAAGTGAATGGAAAGAGCAAGTTAAGATGCATAAGGATACGATAAAGTCTTATTTTGGACAATATCCTACCACTTTTGAAAATACTGAATTAATTACTAAAAAGGATATTGTAGAAGAAGTTGAAAAAATGGGCTTTAAGATGATGTTAAGTGAGGGAACTAATAGAAATTTAAATGGACGAAGTCCAAATTACGTCTATAAATTGAAGGGACATGAGATTAGAATGTTGTTTAGGAATTATACGTTAAGTGATGATATAGCCTTCAGATTTTCTAATCCAAATTGGGATCAATATCCGTTAACAGCTTCCAAGTATGCTGATTGGATAAGTAGAAGTGAGGGAAATGTAGGATTAATATTCGTAGATTACGAGACTTTTGGAGAACACCACAGAGAACAAACTGGAATTTTAGAATTTCTTAAATGGTTACCAATAGAGCTTAACAGTAAAGGAGTTGAAATGATGATGCCAAAGGAAGTTTACAATGACGTCTATGATGAAATAGAAATTGCTCATACTACCTCGTGGGCTGATATAGAAAAAGATGAGAAAAGTTGGTTGGGAAATATAATGCAATGGGCTTACGATGATGCGGTTAGAAGGGCTGAGATGCCCTCAAGGGAATTGGGTAATGAGTATTTAAGGGTCTGGAGATATTTTACTACAAGCGATAATTACTATTATCTTTATTTAGGGCATGGGAGTCCAGCTGAAGTACATTCCTATTTTAACGCCTTTGGATCCCCTATAGATGCGTTTATAAATGAATTTTATGCAATATCGACATTTATACATGAAGAAATAAGTAAATTAAATATTAAGAATGAGCCTTATATATTCATATTAGGAGATAAGAGAGCGTCGATAGCTTGGAATGAAAAAGAGTTCATGGAAATTGTAATGAGAGATGAAAGGTTTAAAACTCATTTGAAAAACTTAAGGCTGTGGTTAGGAAATGAAAAGGATTGAATCATTGTGGTTACCTGAGGACATTAAAAAAGTGTGGATGATAACATTTGAATTGCAAAAGATAGCAAGTGTTGGAGGATTAGGAAATGCTGTATATAACATAGCTAAACATCTAGCTGAAAAGGGAGTAGATATTACGGTTTTCTTGCCATCTCATGGAAGGCATCTAAATGAATATTATAGGTCTCTCTTAAGTTTAAGACATATTGACATGATCGTTGAGGGAAGAAGAAAGGGTATAGATAATAACTATTATAATTATAAAATAGGATTTGAAGAAGGAAAAATAGATAATTTCAAGGTAATTTTGGTAAAAGGATTAGATTATAACACTGGTAGGGTATTAGATTCATGGAATATCTATGATAACACAATGGAGAAAATTTCGCTATTAACAAGAGGATTAGAGGGGTTCACTTTAGGCAATCTATCTAACCTTCCAGATATAATCCATGCACAAGATTGGCACGCCGTAATTCCCGCAGTTAGGATAAAACAACTCTTGGAAGAGAGACGAATAATCGTCCCATTTATTTACACTATTCACTTACTGAATTACATTGGTGTACCTTGGCACTACGCTTCTCAAGACTGGTCTGGAATTGAGGATTGTTGGCATTATATTTGGATGGTAGCTAAGCATGAATTATATAAATATTCATATGTATGGGATGTGTTGTCAGGTGGAAAAATTGAGAAATTTGGTTGTTACGAGGCTGATATGGTGAGTAGTGTAAGTTACAGTTATTTAAGTTTTGACGTATTTAATTTTGTAGGAAATTGGGTAGCCAATAAATCATGTGTAACGTATAATGGTACGGATTGGGATGTGGAAGAGATCCAAAATAAGGCTGTTACAATGTATGGAACTAAGGACAGAAGGGAGTTAAGGAGAAGGCTACTTTCATCTCTGCACTCCCTAAGGGTTATTCCAGAGGATTACACTACCGGCAATATGCTATGGAATAATAGAAATAGACTAGGATTAAGAGATGATTGGACTTACGACGATTTAGGGGAAGGACCCCTTGTTCTATTCACTGGGAGATTAGTATATCAAAAAGGTGTAGATTTACTTTTAAGGGCTATGAAAACAGTTGTGAATGAGATAAATAATGCTAGGCTCTTAATTTTTGGGCTACCGTCTGGGGATTACAACTTACTTTGGGATATTATAGAGAGGGCTTCAGAAATTAAGGATAATATTAGGTTAATAGTGGGTAGAATGGATTTAGATTTATATAAATTGTTTCACTACGTATCTTCAGTCTTCGTCATTCCATCTAGATGGGAACCATTTGGCATAAATTCAATTGAGGCTATGGCTATGGGGTTGCCAGTAATTGCCTATAGCGTAGGGGGTTTAAGAGAAACAGTCGTTGACATTAGGGAGGATAAGAATAATGCCACAGGTCTCTTAATTAAGCCTGAAAGTATAGACGAATTAGCTAGAGCCATAAGGATTGCATTATATTTGTCAGAGGCTTCTGAGCTAAATAAAAGCGATTTGTTATATAAGGCGAGTGAGGTTAAAGTAGATGATACGAGATACTGGGATAAGGTACGTGAAAATGCAATAACTAGGGTTAAGAGTAGATTTAGATGGGATGCAGTGATAAACTCCTTAACTGAGTGTTATAGAAAGACTCTCGATATGGCTAAATATAGGGCTTTAGCCTCTTTTTGAGGAGATATCATGAATATAAAGAACGCATTGGAAAGAAAGGACGTCAAATATCTGATAAGGAATATAAGAAGTTTACTCAACTTGCTAAAAAGTAAAGATGGATTAGAAAGAGAAGTTGGATGGAAAGCTATAGATTTCTTAATTGAGACTGGGAATGTTAATGAACTAGAACAGTATAGGAATTATTTAAGATCACTATTGTGGCATAGATTGCAAGGAGTTAGAGACGATGCTTGGAAACACTTACATGTGTATAAGATCTTACAGACAAAGGGGATTGAGAGAGCATTGACAGCACAATCAGACAAGATAAAATGGTCTGCTTGGAGTAATGTGCTAAAGTTAATCCAACTAGAGATAGTTCCAAAAGAACATATCAGAAGCACGAGATACGCCTACTGGAGATTATTAAGAAGTATTTATCCCACTATTAGGAAAAAAGCTTGGAGACTGTTTGTTAAATTAGTACATGAAGGGATATTTGACTCCTCAGATAAGGATAGGTTTTCAGAATTTCTAAAAAGTAAAAAAGCCAACGTTAGAATACTGGCTTGGAGGATAGCTTTTATGCTAGTTAAGGAAAATTTCATCAGTTTAGACGAGTTAAAGGCGAATATTAGATATTTAGAAGAACTAACTATGCAACAAAGTAAAGTTAAAAAAGTTGCTGAGAAATTAATTAAAGAGTTAACTTGAAAGTTGGGATTGTAGGAGGAGGGATAGTAGGTTTATTTACTGCTTACTACCTAGCTAAGGAAGGGATAAAAGACATTATAATATATGAAAAAGGCTTCCTAGGAGCTGGTTCCATACACGCTGCAGGCTTAATAGAGCCTTATAGGTTTGATAAAATAAATACCCTTAGCATGATTAAAAAGATGTTAAAATATAAAATGAATGGAAGTACGGATATAAAGGAAGTTGATAAACTCTGGTTAGTAGAGCTTATTAAGAATCTGGAAAAGGACCCTCCGGGAGAAGCTTGGGATACAATGAGGGAGATGGCTAAGTTTTCCTTATCAGAATATAAGAGAATTGCTGAGGAAAAGAATGATTTCGATTATCACGAAGACGGTCTTCTTGAACTATATTACAATTCTAAAGAGTTTGAAAGTGGAATAGAGGATGAGAAGAAAAGCCCATTTAATCCTAAGTTTGAAATTGAGGAGATCAAGGGTTTTGCGGGTGGATTATTCTTTCCAGAGCTAAGTAGAATCTCTACCGAAAAATTTATTGATAGAATTTCAAGAGAAATTGTCAGCAATATAAAGGTTAAAAATGAAGAGGTTATCAAAGTATCTGATGAGGGATATATAGATGGGGAAAAATACGATTTAGTAGTAGTAGCAGCTGGGATTTGGTCTAGAATCCTAAAAATCCCACTAACTGCGTTCAAGGGTTATGGATATAGAGTCAAAGGTGTTAGTAAGTTAAATCGTGCAGCGGTTATTGTTGATTATGGTCTAGCTATCTCACCGTTAAGTGACCATATAAAGATAACCGGAGGGTTCGATGCAGACTTTTCCATTGACTCTAAAAGAGCAGAAGATTTTCTAAAAAAAGCAGAAGAGCTAGTTGATATCCAATACATAATCGATTTAAACATGGGTTTTAGACCATGCTCACCAGACGGTTTTCCAGTAATAGGGAAGAGAAATAATTTAGTATTAGTTACAGGAGCATGCAGATTAGGATGGAGTTATGGACCAGCTATGGGGAGATATGCTACTGATTTAGCCCTAGGTAAAGCGAAAGATCTTGGTTATATTTCACGGTACTATCACGAATAACTACTGAATGTGCTAAATCAATAATGTTTGAGATAAAGAAAAACTCCCATGTAATTTTAATGTAATCTAAAAGAAGTGATCTAAAGAAATAATTTAAACTATTAATACGTAGAGTATTATTGATGAGCGAGAGCCAAGAACTAAGAAGAAAATTAATTGAAGCCAAAAGGCTAATATTAGATGGTTTCGTCGAACAAGGAATTGAATTACTCTCTAAGACTATATCACCAGAAAACATCAAAGAGTCGAATTGGATTATATGCAATATAATAGATACAGCAAATTGCGATGCAGTCGTAAAGACCCTAGATTCCATAGGAAAAATATTTGATATATCCCCTTGTGCCAATATAAAGAGAGTAGTTTACTGTTATGCGTTAATGAATAAGATGAGTGAATACGTTGATCTGGCGCTAGACGTCATAGTTAAGGCAAATAAAAAGGATTCATTAGACAAGCTATACAATGATTTGAAAAATGAAAAAATTAATCCAGAATTCTTATTAAAGATAGGAACGGCATATAAGAAACTAAATGCAGTTAGAGAAAGTAATGAAGTCCTAAGGAAGGCATGCGAAAATGGAGTAAAAGAGGCATGCGAAAACATTAAAGAAATAGCTAGTAAGATTATGTAATGAGAAAGACTAAAATAGTTGCTACTTTAGGTCCTTCCTCAGAGGAAAAAGTAAAAGAACTGGCAGAATACGTTGATGTTTTTAGAATAAATTTTGCACATGGAGACGAAACATCTCATAGGAAGTATTTTGATCTTATTAGAACATATGCACCGGAATCTAGTATTATAGTAGATTTGCCAGGGCCTAAGTTGAGACTAGGAGAACTCAAAGAACCAATAGAGGTGAAGAAAGGAGATAAGATAGTTTTCTCTCAAAAAGATGGAATTCCAGTTGATGATGAGTTATTTTATTCGGCTGTAAAAGAAAACTCGGATATCTTAATTGCAGACGGAACAATACGTGTGAGGGTTAAGTCAAAAGCTAAGGATAGAGTAGAGGGAACCGTAATAGAGGGTGGAATTTTATTATCGAGAAAAGGAATAAATATTCCTAATGTCAATCTAAAATCTGGGATAACGGACAACGATTTAAAACTTTTAAAAAGAGCTTTAGATCTGGGAGCAGATTATATAGGACTCTCTTTTGTAATAAGTGAGAATGATGTAAAGAAGGTAAAGGAATTTGTAGGTGATGAAGCTTGGGTTATCGCGAAGATAGAAAAAAGTGAGGCATTAAAGAACTTAACCAATATCGTTAATGAATCGGATGGAATAATGGTAGCCAGAGGCGATTTGGGGGTTGAGACTGGCTTAGAAAATCTGCCTTTAATTCAAAGGAGAATAGTAAGGACTTCAAGAGTATTTGGCAAACCCGTCATTTTAGCAACTCAAGTATTAACTTCGATGATAAACAGCCCTATACCTACCAGAGCTGAGATTATAGATATTTCTAACTCGATTATGCAGGGAGTGGACTCTATAATGTTAAGCGATGAAACAGCCATAGGCAATTATCCAGTTGAAAGCGTAAGAACTCTTCATAATATCATAAGTAATGTAGAAAAGAGTGTAAAACATAGACCAATCGGACCACTAAATAGTGAGAGTGATGCGATAGCTCTAGCTGCTGTAAATGCAAGTAAAGTATCTAAGGCAGATGTAATAGTAGTGTATAGTAGATCAGGTAATTCAATATTGCGCGTATCGAGACTGAGACCTGAACGTAACATAATAGGAGTCTCTCCTGATCCTAGACTAGCTAAAAAGTTTAAGCTTTGTTATGGTGTAATACCCATTAGTATAAACAAAAAGATGCAGTCCATAGACGAGATAATAGACGTCTCAGCCAAGCTAATGCAGGAAAAAATAAAGGACTTAAAATTTAAAAAAATCGTTATAGTAGGAGGGGATCCTAAACAAGAAGCGGGGAAGACTAACTTCGTTATAGTTAAGACACTAGAACAACAAAAGAAATGATAAAATTATTGCAAATGCTATAATTATAACAGAAAAGATCGTATTCTCAGTCTTTTTTGGTCTTATAGAACCTCTCTTAGCATTTATCGGAAAATCCTGGCAGTTCAAGAGGCCCATAAAAACTTTTTAAAATTAGAACCTTTAATTTTGGTATGACCAAAGAATTGACGAGGGAGGAGTACTATAAGGCATTGGAAAAGGCAGTTAACGAGGTCATACTATCCATGACTGGAACGAGGAAGGACGTTGCCAAGAGGCTCGTCCTGGGGGCGGTCGTGGGAAGAAATGCTACCGAAATAGCTCAAGAGGCCGAGATGGACTACGAGACCGTGTTGAATAACTTAGACAAAGCAGCTCAGGCCAAACTAATCGAGGTCGTGAAGAAGTTAGTCGGGGATCATCCTGTCCTTCTCATAGTGGACGACACCCACGACCACAAGCTCTACGCTAGGGCCATGCCGGTCTCCAGAAACGGGGCGCAGATCTTCTACTGTAGATCACACAAGAGGTTCGAACCCGCGATTCAACTCCTTGTGATTGGCGTCAAGGATCTGGTGAACAACCAGATCTACGTGATCCACATAATTGCCTACATACCCCGAAAGGTGGAAGAGGAGCTCAAGCGTAGGGGTGAGGAGGTGAAGTTCAAGACCAAGATAGATGCCCTCTTGGAGTTTCTCTCCTCCCTCTCAGGTTTGAATGTAAAAGCTAAGGTCTTCGACTCATGGTACGTGAACTCGAGGACTCTCCAAGGGAATACTGTGGGGGAACTCAAGTCCAGCGCGCGGGTCGTCGAGGGTGGCAGATCCGTACCCGTTAGCGAGTTCCCCCAAGGGGAGTACCTGGTAGAGTACTTGGGTACTCCCATAAAGTTACTTGTTATAGATGATTATAAGGGTTACGGGAGGAGGTATTTCTTCTCCACCGACCTTAACGACACGGCTGAAGATATTATAACAACCTGGGAGAACCGTTGGGACATCGAGGTCTTGATTAGAGAGCTCAAGGCCTTGGGACTCGAGGGTGGGTCCTTCTTGACCTGGGTTAGGAACTCAGGCTTCGTGGCCTTGAAGGCTCTCTCCCTCCTCGTTGTCCAATACTTCAAGTACTCCACGGGTCTGGTGCTCGGGGCCAAAAGGTTGGCCAGATTGATAAAAAGTATTTATCACGAGGTGGGTGGGATCAAAAAACTGTTCAAGAGGAGGAGAAAACCGTAAAGTGCTACTCTCTCTAAATCCTTTTCGTAAGCTAAATAAGCATATAAACCATAAAGTATCGTTATTACACCTAAAATTATCATAACCTCACCGTAAATTACTGATATAGATTGAGTAGTACTGGTCGGCTTTAGGATATGTAAAAAGAGTACGAATTTAGCTATGACAAAACCGAAACCTATTAGGGCAATCCCAGTCCTTATCCACGCTAATAAGGTTCTTTCATTTGCTAAATGATCTGAGTTTGACATATTTTAACACCCTAAGGTTAAATACCTTTGAATATAATTTGTTTATAAATGATGAGCTTCCAGGCTTAGATCGGTGAAGAGGGATGTGCAAACGCTGAGTTAGGTTTTATATTTACTTTACTAACCATATACTCGTGGATCCAAAGGAATTACTAGCAACGTATACTTTGAACTATCTAAGAGGAAAAAAGATAATAGGCGTTGGTACTGGAAAAACTGTTAAGAAATTGATAGAAGTTTTAAGTAGTGAAGAAAATCTTAAAGAAAGCTCATTATTTGTTGCGAGCTCTATCGATACTGAAATCGAATTAAGTAAGCGCGGTTTTAAAGTACTTTCCCTTTTCTCCGCTATTCAACCAGAAATTTACGTCGATAGCTTCGATATAGTTACCAAAGACGGTATTATGATAAAGGGTGGAGGAGGTGCCTTGCTTAGGGAAAAACTTTTGGCATACTTTTCTAAATACAGAATTTTTATAGGAGAATCTACTAAACTAAAAGACACTAAAGTGATTGATATTCCAATTGAGGTCATAAGCGTTGGAGTAAGTTATGTCAAATACAAATTAGAGAAAATGGGATTTACCGTGAAAATAAGGGAGGGAAGCGGTAAAATGGGGCCAATTATTTCAGATAATGGAAATGTGATTTTGGACGTTTCTGTTAAAACTGAAAATCTATGCGAGTTTGACAGAATGATAAAGAATATACCATCAATAGTAGAAACTGGAATTTTCTGCAAGGAATTATATAATAAGATCATATTGGCTAATGAACAAGGTAGAATTGAAGAAATGGATGCGGGGGACGGGATTTGAACCCGCGAAGGCCTTCGCCAGCGGATCTCTCACTTAAGGGGTCTTGAGTCCGCCCCCTTTGACCAGCTCGGGCACCCCCGCACATTTTAAATATAAACTCGTTTTCCTTAAAAAGTTTTAGAAGGGAATTTACATTTTCTTAAGGACTAATGATGTTAATGTTGATCTCACACCTTTAGTTGCTCTTATACTTTCGATTATCTGGTTTAATTCATTAGAGTCCTTAGCTTGAACCTTGACCAGTATGTCATAATCTCCTGAAATTTCCATAACCTCTTTAACGCCATTAATAACTGATAAACGACGAGTTACTGATGTGGTATAAACGTTAGAATCACACTTAACTGAAATTAACGCTTCTATTTGCTCAGGTGGTCTTGGCTTCAAAACTCTTCCGGTAACTTCTTCAGCTAACTCTAGTAAATCCACATCTCTGTAAAATCTTATAGTCGTATTTGACTTAATTTTAGCTAAAATCTGATCCATTTCAGCCTCACTGATTTTCACACCTAGTTTTTCATATTTATCTCTTAACGCATGCTTTCCTGTATATTTATCAATAGTGTAATCTCTTGTTCTACCAAACGTCTCTGGAGGCATAAATTCATATGTTCTAGGATCACTCAACACACCCGCAACATGAACTCCTGCCTTATGCAAAAAAGCGTAATCCCCAGTTATGGGATAATTAGGTGGCATCGGAATTCCACTGTACTTTTCAATTAAACTGGAAACGTACTGTAATTTATCTAGTTTAACTACTTCTATACCAAAATGATACTTAATAGCTGCTACGATTTGTTGCAAAGGTACTATACCAACCCTCTCTCCAAGCCCATTAACCGTTGCATGAACAATCGTAGCTCCACCTTCTACTGCAGCCAATGCATTTGCTACTGCTAGACCTAAGTCATTGTGAGCGTGAATATCATACTCCAAGTTTGGAACTTCCCTTATTAACGCGCTAAATAATTCCTTGGTTTTTGATGGATATAATATGCCTACAGTATCAGCTATACTAACCCTATCCGCACCTGCATCTCTAGCCGTTCTCGATACTGTAACTAAGAAGTCAAAGTCTGTCCTTGAACCATCTTCTGCGGTAAATCTGACTTTTACGCCGTGACTCCTAGCGTAACTAATTGTCTCAGCTATTACCCTTAAAGCCTCTTCTCTTGTTGCTTTATGTTTCGCCTTTAGATGTATATCACTTACGCCGTAAAATATTGCTATCCTATCTACCTCTAATTCTGCTGCAATTTCTATATCTCTTTTTACGGCTCTACTGTGTCCTACAATTTCTGATGTTATAATACCCTCTTTTTTCAATTTGACTATTCTTTTTATCCCTTCGTAAATATCTGGAGATACAGCCGGATGACCGGCTTCTATCATAGATACTCCTAAATCGGATAGAGCCTTAGCTATCTCTACTCTTTGGTCTACAGTAAATATTACTCCAGGAGTTTGTTCTCCTTCTCTTAACGTCGAATCTAAAATACCTACTTTTATCATACAAGTGAGAATTAAGGTAAAGGATATATAATGAATTCGGTAAAGAAAGGTTCGACATACGAACTATTTTATAGTAGTTAGTATCAACTGATTCACATTCTCTATGCCTATTTTTTTGTAATACCTTTGTAGTATCTCTGCAATCATATCATAGAATTCTTTATTTTTCCTTATCTCATCTAAATGGCTTGAATATACATATATTATAGATGTCTTGATATTATCACTTCCCCTTAGATCAAGTTCTATCTCATCCAGTATCTGCATAACTAAATTGAAATTTACTTTACCTTTAAATTGTCTTAATTTTACAAATTCTGGATCTTCTAATATTGACATAGCCATCACACTGGCTCTATTATTGATGAAACCTCCTCTCCTTTTAATATGTCAATTATCCTATTAAGTTTTCTATAATTCATTACTATAACCCTTATCTTTGAACGTTCAACTATCTTTATTGCTAGAGGATCTAATAATTCATATGTACCAGCTTGGACAGATTGGGAACCCTCTAAAATTTTCCGTAAGTCTTGAGTGGTTAAATGAGGTATGAGTTTTACATCTGCATATATCCGTGGATCTTTCTCGTAGACACCATCCACATTAGTCGCAACAACTAAGGTTTTTGAAGAGGATGCCTCAGCAACTAACGCAGCTACAGCAGCAGTTGATTGGCCAGGCTGAAATCCACCAGTAACTACTACCTTTCCATGAGACCAATCTTGTATAAATTCTTCTAAACTTTGAGGAACGTGCATATATGCTAAATCTTGCAAAGAAAACATCACTAAATAGGCGTTAAGTCTTGACGCCCATATACCTAAAAGATCTAAATAGGCTTCACCTATTCCGATTTCTCTTGCTAGCTTTATATACCTTCTAGCAGTAGAACCTCCACCTGTTACAATACCTACTCTGAAACCGTTATCAGCGAGCTCTTTGATACTCTGTCTTAACACTATTAAATTATCTACATTATCTTCATCAAAAAACTTACCACTTATCTTTAAAATAATGTTCATCACTTTACAAAAAAGAGGAAATAATTTTAAAGTTATATTGGATAATCATCTGGTAGCTTATGTCTGAAGTATTTCCCAGTTTCTGGATCTTTAAATAAACCTATCTTTACACCTTTTCTACCCTTTGGTGCTAATGCCCATACTTTTTCTGGAACCAATTCAGCCTCTTTACCAGCTGGTGTTTTTACTTTTACTGGTTTTTTACCCGAACTCATATTTTCTCTATAATACTACTATAGGACTAATTTTATAAACCTTTCCATGAGTTAGATGAAGTATAATACCTTAAGTCCTTCAAGGGTAATATTAAAGGTTTATTTTAGCCCTTAAATCGCTCTTGACATTCCACCATCTATTAGAATTGATGTCCCATTAATATATCCTGCGTAGTCTGATGATAAAAATACCAAAAGAGAACCTAACTCATTCTTTATGTCCCCAGTCCTTCCAATAGGAATTTGAGAAATTACCTCCCTCTTCCAAATAACATCTAATGGTTGACCAACTTTTTCTGCATATTTTTTTAAGGATCTCTTAGCTCCTTCAGTTTCAAAACTACCCATTAAGATTACGTTAACGTTTACGTTGTATTCCCCCAATTCTTTGCTAAGTAGTTTTGCCATCTGAATTAATGGTGCTCTTGTAATATCTGCTAACGAGAATATTCGTTGAGGCTCTTTGATTGTCCATGAGGATAAGAAGAATATTCTACCCCATCTTTGAGCCTTCATGTATTGATATACTAGATTTGTAAGTTTTATTGCACTTAATAGATACAGTTTAGTAGCATATTCCCAATCCTCCATAGTGTTCTCAAAAAAATAGGAAGGCTCTTTAGGAGGATTTCCAGAGTTTACAACCAAAATGTCGATTCCGTTCATGATCTTTAAAGCGTAGCCAACTAACTCCTCTAGAGACTTAAAATCAGTTAGATCTGCTGGAAAGCCCCATACTGATGGTCCTATTTTTCTCATTTCTAAAATAGCTTTTTCTATTTTATCTTTATTCCTAGAAGATATTACAACGTTGCATCCTTCTCTTAAAAAAGCCTCTGCAATCCCCCTACCAATGCCTTCTGTGGATGCTGTAACGAGGACTCTTTTACCAGAAATATTGATGTTCATAATTTAGGTATAAAAAGGAGATTTTTAGGTTTTAGGTGAGAGTTTCTTGAAGACTTCTACAACTGAGATGAAATCGGCCTCAGAATATCCTAATGCTTCTGCCATTTTATACAGTTCTAATACTAATGATGAAACCGGTGTAATTATCTTTAAATTCTGAGCTTCCCTCATAATAATTTCTAAATCTTTCCTCATGTGTTTTGTTGCAAACTGAGTTGAATAGTCCTCTTTCAATAATTTAGGTGCTTTTAATTCAGTAGTTGGAGACCTAGCACTACTTAATGTAGTTAATATATTAACAACTTGTTGAGGCTCTAATCCAGCTCTTATTCCGAAATTATAGGCTTCAGCTATAGCTGCGACATAAGAGGCTAAAAGCAAGTTATTTACTAGCTTGGAATAAAGTCCCATACCATTAGGGCCCATATATACTACTAACGATGCTGTTTCCTTAGCTATATCATTAACTATGTCAAACTTATCCTTAGGTCCGCCTACTAATACAACCAATTTCTTTTGCTCAACAAATACTGAAGTTCCTATTACAGGAGCATCAAACATTGTACCGCCATTGCTTTCTATCCTCTTGGCTAAGCTAATACTTAATGTCGGACTTATAGTGCTCATATCAATTAAAATTTTGCCTTTCATCAATGGTATTAATGGTTCAACCACAGACTTCACTGCGTAGTCATCAGCCAACATAGTTATTATGACATCTGATGATTCTACAAGATCTTTAGTATTTTGTACACCGTTAACCTTATATTCCTTAACGAAACTTTCAATTTTTTCCTGAGTCCTATCATACACTAAATTAAGTTTATTAGCCTTAGCTAGATTGGCTGCTATTCTATATCCCATTATACCTAGGCCTATAAGACCTATCTTCATAAACTAGCATATATTCTTCCAAACTAAAAAGATTTTAGATAATTTTCAATTATATCTTTGATTCTCCCCTTAACGTCAATTAGATCAACAGATAGTACTATAATTTCGTATTGAGACTTTAATTTACTTAATTTCTCATTAAGCTCACTAAATGATTTAGCGTCTATGTAGAGATCATATATATTTCCGTATACCCTTATAGCGTCACTAAGACTACTTGTAGAATAAACTGTAACTCTATATTTCCTCATAGTTGGTTTAGCAGCCGATATCGCTTGTAACTCCTTTTTTCCTACAGTCATCACTTTGAAAATGTAATATCCTCCTACATCTATCTTATCCCTTCCCTCATTTTCTATAACAATAGGGTAATCTGCGAGGATCCTTACTGTTGTGGGTTCAGAAAACGCGAAAACGATCTTTCTCTGGAGTAAAGTATTCAGTCCTTCATTTCCTTGTTTAGAGAACCAAGAGGATATAGGTAGGTTTCTATTTAGACGATTATAAACGTAAAAGGTTCTTATATTTTTAGATATAATAAACACTTGCAGATCAGAAAGCCTATAAACTATCTCTACTTCAGGGTTGTCCATATTTGGGGGATATCCTCTTTTCGACAATGTTTTACCTACTTCCCTTTTTATTTCGTGTTTTATACTCTCGTAGTACATTAGAGTAAATTCTTCAATAATTTTACTCTCCTTCTTCTTAGTTTCCTCATCTAGTTCAACACCAAGTACATAACTTTTAACACCTAATCCAGATAACAACTTGAACGCCTTATCGGAGAAATCTTCCTTTATATCTTCAATTTTATTTTGGCATAAATAGCAAGGGTGGCTATGAAATTCTGAAGAGAAATAGAGTTTATACCACTTTTCAGCTATCGGTCCGAGATTCTCCATTATTCTTTTAATTGAGCTAAGGTCACCTATTTCATGATTTTTTATCTTTTCATCCAGGATTAACATTAACGAAATCTTGATAGCCCTACCCCTTTCTTTATTCTCTAATCCATATCCTAATCTTGCAAAACATCTTCCTAGACAGCTATCACACAAGGGATATTTTGATAATATTTGTGTCGCTTTCTCAATTATTTTATTATCCGATTTTCCCTCCGAAGAGTTTATCAATATTGCCCCTCCTTCTTTTTACCATTTTCAAAAGCCTATTCATGTTATTATACCACTCTAAAAGTTCTCTTACTTCTTCAACCTCTAACCCTGATCCTTCAGCTATTCTTCTCATTCTCGACTTATCAATTATATTAGGATTTTCCAGTTCCTTATATGTCATAGAATTTAAGGCTGCTAACCATCTCCTAATTTTTTCCTCTCCTATTTTCAATTGATCTTCACTAGGAGTAGGAAGCATAATTCCTAAACCAGGAATATGTTGCAGTACTTTAGAAAGGGGACCCATTTTCCTCAAGGCTATGATTTGCGCATAAACGTCTCTAAGTGTTAGCTTCCCTTTACCTTCCATAACGTCTTCCATTTTCTTTTGAATTTTGTCATACTCTTCTAATCCCTTAACTTTCTCCAAGATTGATTCTATATCTCCCATTCCTAATATTCTAGAAACAAATCTCTTAGCATTAAATGTTTCTAGTTCGTCTATTTTTTCTCCAGTACCTATAAACTTTATCGTAGCTCCAGTAGCAACTACTGCTGATAATGCCCCACCTCCCTTTGCTGTACCATCCATCTTTGTTATTATTACAGAGCCAATTGGACTTGCTTGATGGAATCTAGATGCTAAATCATAAGCTTTTTGTCCAATGGACGCATCTATGACCAAGATTACATCATCAGGCTTTAATACATCATACATTTCTTTCATTTCCTCTAGAAGCTTAGTCTCCTCTCCATATCCATGCCTTCCTGCAGTATCAACTATGATTATATCCATTTTGTTCTTTACAAATATATCAACTCCTTTTTTAGCTATCTCAATAGGGTTCTGATTATTTGGTTCTCCATATACTTGTACACCAATTTGATTACCTAGCTGTAACAATTGATCGTAAGCTGCAGGCCTATAAACGTCGGCTGCAACTAAACCTACCTTATAACCTCTTTTTTTGTAGAAATACGCTAATTTTCCGGCAGTGGTCGTTTTACCGCTTCCCTGAACACCAACTAGCATTATTATAAAAGGTAGCTTGGTGGGATTAACATTAGGCTCCTTATCTCCACCAAATAATTTAGAAAGCTCATCATAAACTATAGAAATGAACCATTCTTTCCTTTCTAGCACAGATGGGGGTTTTTCCTTATTTAGCCTTTCTTTAATCTTTGCTGTTAAGGAAAAAACCAGCTTTACATTCACATCGGATGAAATAAGAGACTTCTGAAGATCTTTTATAAACTCATCTACTGCTTTCTCGTAGGGTGTAGATCCTGTAAGAAACTTCCTTACTGCATCTCTTATATTTTCTAACATTATTACTTAACCCTAACTATTTTTCTCCTTCCCATTATTTCCCAGTACTCTAATTCCGCATTAGGTTTTATCTTGGAGGCTAGCTCATCTTCTGTTGGTTTCTCGATCTCGAAGGTCTCATAACTTTCTAAATCCATTACTTGTATTTTATTACCCATATCTGCAATTATTTGACCGATATGCTTTTCTATAATAGGAACTTCAACTTGCTGATCTACTGGAGCCATTAGTGTCTTTTTTGCTCCACTAAAAACCCCAATAGCTACCACGTTAGCTTTTGCACTTCCATGCTTACCTGTTTTAGCCTTAGTTACTTCTACAACCCTACAAGGCTCTCCATCTATTACTACATAACTACCTACCTTGAGCTCACCGACGGTCGTGTACGTTATGCTCATCTTTAACCCTCTATGATATAAAATGTGTTAAACTTTAAACTCTTACTCTTATTAAAAACGCTCCGAGCTTTGGCCCCTCATCACTCTTCAGACCTAGCTAGGTCTTCACAGCAATTTTATTTTATATAAAACTAGATATTAAAGTATGCCATGGAAAATAAGGTGTACAAACTGTAATACTGAAAAAGTATTAAATATCAGCTTTGATATAAGTTCACAAAGAACCATATATATCTATTGTAATGTGTGTAAGAAGAATACTTTTAATGAGATTCTTGGTTATTATGAATAGGAGTGATGAAACCCATAAAATTGACTACACATGAAATAACCTGTCTCGGCTGATTAGGCAATGTAATCCTTATTAGTTATCTTCTCTGGAATGTACTGGAAAGCGAGAAACTTAAGACCCTTGCTTGCCATAGCTTCTATTTCCAATTTAGCTTTCCTATGTAGGAAAGTGTTTATCTCTTCTTCCCATGCTTTAGTCTTAAACCACTCATAGTTTTTAATTTCCTCAGCTCTCTTTATATCTGCCTCTTTGGCCTTAATTATATAATTCTTTCTCTCGGCTTCACTTAAATAGGGTTTCTTTCTGGAATTACCGAAGATATCACTCATTGATACGCCCAAAAATTTGGCGTCTGGAGTAGCTAGCCTCTCACTCTCGTAAGATAAAGATATTGAGCCTATTCTGAATACGCTGAATATATACCATCCATAGGGATCAGCATCAGTTAAGATATAAACTGGCAATTTTAGCTCCTCATTAAGTCTTCTGACAAATCTCCTAGTTGCCCTATCTGGTTGACCCGCACTAGTTATTAAAATGGACTTATACTGTTTCCAAAAACCAGCTCTATGCAACTGTTGGAATACTGCATCTTTCTCCACTACTAGTACAAATTCTGCATCAACATCAATGAAATCTATCAAATCGGGAGTAGGTTCAATCGCGTAGGCTCCATGACCAGTTTTACTCAGATCTATTGTATCATTTCCGCTCCTTATCCTTAAATTACCTACTACTTTACCCTTTTCCTTACTGAGAATCAGCATTTCTTCTCTAAGGAGAGACGTAAATACTTCGATATCAACTATAACACTATCTGACTCCTTTTGTTCATCCCATGTATTCTCTTCAGACACTATCTTATTGCCATCAATTGACTTTAACAAAAGTGAGTGCTTTCCTCTGTAGTAAAGATCACGTATAGTTGGGTACTCATCGCTAACTAGCGCGTCATAAATTATTGATGCCATCAATACGGTCTGCATAAATCGTTTTGCTTCGTTCATATCTAGAAAATTCCTTTTAAGTTTCTTTTCTCCCAAGAGTAGTAGCTTTCTCTTTTCATCATAGATCGCATTAGATAAAGTTCTCATTGGGATTTCCATTACTAATGGTTCGCCTTTCTTAAGTTGTTCAACTAAATTAAGGAACTTATCGCGCAATATACTAGCAGCTTTCCTTCTCGCTTCTTTATCAACCTTTGATATAAATTCAGAACTCATTCACTATCCACCTTATATACCTTTCTATACTCTTCAATATTAATCAAATCTAATTTCTTAGAAATAAGTTTAAATAAACCTTCCACAATCTCACCTTGATATTTTGGCACTAACTCTTTATTACCCGATGCTAAAAAGATTGCCAAAGACCTACTGACTTCTGGTACATATTTTAAATATGCGAGTAATTTCTTCTTAGCCTCTTGCTCCTTTCTCTTCTCACTTAAATACAATTTCAGTTTTCTTGCAACCTCCATCAGCGCGTTCTTTATTTCCTTCTCTATATCTTCTACTTCAGCGATGCTTTCCTTACCAGCACTCTTATAAGGTATCTTAGTACTGCACAGATGAACCATCACTACCATTTGATACTGATCTGACTCAATACCATACCTTTTCCAATCTAACTCTTCAACAACCTTCCATATGACATCCGATTTCTCGTCATAAATTAACGGAATCTTATTAGCGTATCTTAAAACTATGGGCTCTTCCCCAACGGGTATGCTACCACCGAATGCGATACCGGCTTCCACTATAAATGGGTGTCCTTGATAAGCCTTAGGTTTCCTGGTTATGGATGCTGTAAAATCCGGATTAAAGATCTTTTTTAAACCTAATTCAATCAAATCTTCCCCTATTACAGAAAGTGAGTCTGCTGAAGGAGATCTAAAATCCTCATATTTCTTAAAAGTCTCAACTAGCCTAGTGATTTCCTCTTCTGTTAAATTCTTAACCTTCTTATTGGGCCTTAATCCAACTAATTCTAAAATCTTATCTGCAGTAGTATCTCCTATACTTTGGAATTCACTCATTAAAAATTCCTTTATAGTATAATCTCTCTTTAGATTATTTATCATTATTTTGATTTCTTCTCTATCTACTCCATAAGGATGAGGCTTAACCTCTTGTGGTGGCTTAGGAATCTTATTTGTTAGTCTCGGATAATATGTTACATTTCCTTCAGGGTCCTTAAAGATAAATTCTGCATATGGGGTAATAATGTAAGTCCTTTTGATATATTCATAAATTCTTGATTTAGCTTTGGGCCAGTCCCCCGGTATAGATATTGCTACTGACGTCCCATGAAAACCTGTATTGTTTTCAACAGATCCCCTTTCTACAATTATTGGCTCGTTCTTATTTATATCAATTTTCAATTTAAAAGTATATAATCTTTTAGAATTTACTGGTGAAGTCTCTATTTCTATAGGCTTATCTTGATGCATTTGACTATAGAGAACAGCAGCTTTTACACCCAGACCATACATACCCCTAGTTTGCCTATTCACGTATTTTGAACTGTATAATACTCTACCAAACGCATTGGGAACCTCTTGTGGGGGGATGCCTATTCCATTATCAACTACATTAACTTTATATATTTGCCTAGATTCATCAATTAAGTCAATCGTAATCTTAATATTAGGCAGTATCCCATGAACATCAGTTGCGTCCAACGAGTTTTCTATTAATTCTCTAACAGTTTGATAAAGAGCCCTAGCTGGATTAGGGAATCCGGCAAGCTCCGGATTCCTTTTAAAGAATTCTGCTGGGGATAAGCTTGCAAACTTTTCTTTAGCAGACATGAATGTTACACCCTATATATTACAATATTTAGCTTAATAAAGACGCGGCCAAAATAGGAACTATTATTGTCGCATCTCCATAGATGGTTACATGTTTAGCATCTGGTCTAATCTTGTTCCATGAGATTGCTTCCCTAGGCTTTGCTCCACTTAAACTACCGTCATATTCTTGGGCAGTAGTAATATATATAGCGTAATTTAAACCGTCTTTGAATTGATTCCACCATATTGTATGGTGTTTACTTATACCCCCTCCTATTATTAATGCACCACTCTTTTTAGAAGAAAAGATCAAGTCTTTAATTAGTCGCATATCCTCAAATAGATTAATCCTAAAGTTCAAAAACTGAGATTGTATAAAAAGATTTGTCCCAAAACTGCCATCTAATATTCCAGGTACTATTATTGGAACATTTTTGTCATAAGCTGCTCTGAGAATCGAATTAGAATCAGTTATTCTCTTTCCAAATTCCCATAACAATTCATATGCTGATATTTCCTTTCTGTCCTTAGTTATTTCTGGCAAAAATTTCCTTACAACATCTTCTATTACTTTACCGTAGGATTCAAAGGGAACTAAAACATTTCCTAATCTGTGAATCTCCAAATCTTTTAACATTGTATCATCAATATCGAAAGAACCTTTGTAATAGACCCCACCAAAGCTTCTAGCCAAATCATGGTCTATTGTGCCCCCAGTGGTTACTACTATGTTAAAATATCCCTTTTTGATAAGATCTGCAAACAAACCCCTTAATCCCGTAGAAACTAAATTTGCAGTGAACGATAGAAACCTTAAATCTGCGTTTTTTATCATTTCTTTTAGTATTTTAGAACCATTCACTATACCCTCACTGCTAAAACCGTATATCTTATCGAATACACTAACTATATCGTTATACTTCTTTAGGTCACTCAATGTTATATCTTCAACTGGGTTTTTTAACAAGTCCTCTCTATTTATCATCCTTTGGTAACCCCTATGGGTCTTAATCGCATAACTAATTTAGCAATTTTAACTTCATGAGCAACTTTAGCTACCCTATCAACATCTTTGTAGGCTCCCGGTGCTTCTTCAGCTACTACCCTTCTAGTAGCAGCCCTTACTACTATACCCTTTTCAGCTAAAGTTTCAACTACTACGTTAGCAGGGTAATTTCTCACTGCAGCTTCCCTAGACATCCACCTACCAGCACCATGAGGCGCAGTAAACCATGTCCTTCTACCTTCTGGTATTCCAGCCATAACATAACTAGCAGTGCCCATACTACCTGGGATTAAAACAATCTGGCCAATATTTCTATGATCAGCGGGAATCTCCGGACTACCAGGCGGGAAAGCCCTAGTAGCACCTTTCCTATGTACTAATACCTTCTTCCTTTCTCCACCAATTACATACTCCTCAATTTTAGCTATATTATGAGCTACATCATAAACTATGCTAAGATCTAATTTTTCTGGGTCGACACCAAATACTCTACCGAAACTCTCTCTCGTCCAATGCGTAATCAATTGTCTATTCGTCCACGCAAAATTAGCTCCAGATGCCATTGCATGAAAGTAATCCTGACCCTCTCTACTCTCAAAGGGAACTGCAGCTAGTTCTCTATCTGGCAATTGAATGTTATACTTCTTCATTGCTCTTTCCATTATCTGTAAATAATCACTAGCTACTTGATGACCTAAACCTCTTGAACCCGTATGAACCATAACCATTACTTGACCTTCGTGATCTACCCCTATTGCTTTAGCAATTTGGGGATCAAATATCTTATCAACAACTTGAATTTCCAAGAAATGATTACCAGCTCCTAAAGTTCCTAACTGAGAGGCACCTCTTTGTTTTGCTATCGGACTTACTTTTGAAGGATCGGCTAGCTCCCAGCTACCACGTTGTTCCATGTGATTCATGTCTTCTTTCCATCCAAAGCCCTTATCAACCGCCCACGCAACTCCTTCCGCTAATACTTGATCTAATTGCTGATATGTCAATTTTACTTTACCCTCACTTCCTACACCGCTCGGCACGTTTCTATGCAGCTCCTCAACCAACTGAGCTAATTTTGGCTTTACATCTTTATAGTCTAAATTAGTTCTGAGTAATCTGACACCACAATTTATGTCATATCCTATACCTCCAGGACTTACCACTCCTCCTTCCTCGATCGCAGTAGCTGCTATACCGCCTATAGGAAAACCGTAACCTTGATGACCATCTGGTAAAACGTAAATTGACTCTTGGACACCGGGTAAACAAGCTACGTTAGTTGCTTGTCTTAATGTCATATCTTGTTTCATTTTTTCAATTAGAACGTCATCTGCAAATATTGTAACGGGAACTTTCATACACTCTTGAGCGCCTTTATCAATACGCCACTCGTATGTGCTAACTCTAGTAATGTTAATCTGCATTTTTCAATCAAATACAGATATTACTTAGCCTAAATAAAACTATACCTATTGGCGGAGTATTTATTTCAAAAACTTTAAATTTTCTTTTCAGCTTTTTCACTTAAATGTTCTAATATCTCATCGTATTTCTTCTTTACCTTCTTTAATGAAGAATTAATGCAGTCCGTATCGGCTTCCATAATTATCTCTTTAAGGAACTTATACGCACAACTTTTACTGTGAAAGTATAGTTTATTACTACTAATTTCAATTATTATTCCTTGACCCTCTGGAAAAGATCTACCACATACATTACAAGTATATTTCTGAGACATAGATTGAACGTTGATTTTATATTTTTAAAAATAACGGTAAATGGTGCTATTCAGTAAATTTGGCGTGATAATTAATGCTAGATCATCTTGACCAGCGATTAAGAAAGCTGATAGAGGAAAAAAATTGGATGAAGTTAACTAGAGTACAAGAAATGTCGTTTGAACCAATAAGTAATGGTTACAATACGCTAGTCATTGCACCTACTGGTTATGGAAAGACTGAAGCTGCGTTGCTTCCGATCTTAAATAGAATGTTGAAAGAAGACGTTAAACCTGTCACTGTAATTTATATTACGCCCTTGAAAGCACTAATTAATGACCTTCTTTATAGGATAGACTGGTGGGCCTCCAGACTAGGTTTTTTAGTAAATAGAAAACACGGAGAAGTTCCTCAAAAGGAAAAGAACTTAAGATTAAAGAGAATACCCCATATAATTGTCACTACGCCAGAGGGATTAGAAATAGATCTAGACTGGGCAAGTAGATTTAGGGAACATTATAAAAATGTCAAATGGGTCGTAGTTGACGAGATTCACGAATTAATAAACTCGAAGCGAGGAACTCAGTTATCAATATTACTTGAAAGATTAAAATACTTTATTGGTTACGATTTTCAACGAATTGGATTATCAGCTACAGTGAGTGATGAGGACAAAGTAGCTCAATTCCTCTTCGGATCTTCCGAAAGAAAGATGAAAATAATAAGATTAAATGATACGAGGAATTTTGAAATAAAAATAAATAAACTTGGTAATGATAATAGTTTTGCTTTATGGAAGAGTGCAGCAGAAAAAATAAATCAACTAATAGAAAAACCAACACTAGTCTTTACAAATTCTAGGTTTTCCACAGAAAGACTTCATGAAGAGTTAGAAAAATTAGGGAATAAAGAAATCTACGTGCATCATTCGTCAGTTTCTAGAGATCTTAAGAACTTAGCTGAAGGAGAATTAAGAAATGGTAATGCGAAGGCAGTAGTATGCACTAAGACACTAGAACTAGGAATTCACGTAGGAGATATAAAGAAAGTAATAATGCTAAGACCGCCAACTTCAGTATCCTCATTTTTACAGAGATTAGGTAGAAGTGGACATATAGTTCATGGAGTTCCTAAGGGAGAAATAATCTGCTTCTATGATTTCGACGTATTAGAGTCTTTAGCGCTGTATCTCTCAGCGAAAGATGGTAAAATGGAAAAACCTTTCATAGATGATGGATTAGATGTTGTTGCTAGAGAAATAGTAGGCATGATACTGCAAAATCAGAAGATGAGTATAGAAGAGATTTTTAATATAATTCGGGGTACCTATATTTATAGGAATCTAGAATTATCAAAACTATTAGATTTAGTTAATTACTTGGTCAAGAATAATATAATAAAAATAGAGGAAAACTACTTGAAACTAGGTCAAGGGTTCTTTAAGATATGGAGATTTAATAGAGATGCTAAAAACAGCTGGGGAAAGGACTTCTCAGAATTCTTCTCATTGATCAACAACGACGAAACCTTTTCCTTAAAACATAATGGTATAACCGTAGGTGAGATAGATGCAGTTTACGTATATAAGCATGTGAGAGCAAATGATATAATAAGAATAAGCGGAAAGTTCTGGAAAGTATTACGTATAAATATGCATAAAAATACGATAGATGTTACTCCAGCAAATGAAGGTGAAGGTGAGATACCTATATGGAAAGGAGAAAATATGTCCAAATCTCCACTAATAGTGAATTATATTAGAAAGATTATGGAAAATTTCAATGAATATTATCTTACAATGAATGAGATTATGGACAAAAACTCAAAGGAAAGCATAATCAAGATATTCGAGAACTATAGAAAGTTAGGACTGAAAATACCCTCTAGAGATGTTATACTGGTAGAAAACAAGGAAGATGAATGGCTTTACACTGTAGTTATTGATGAGAGGATTTCAAATACTTTATCTCATATATTACTTTATTTAGTTACTAAAAAGTATACGTTAAACGCTTCTAGTAGAAGTTCAATATATGGTTTTTCGATAAAGGGCACTCCAGTAGATTTATTCAAAGACATTATCAATATGAATGATAGAAAAATCATAAAAATTATATTAAGATCTATATTAAGATCACCTCTATACATAGCGACACTTAAGGAGATCCAACCAAGTTTTGGTAAAATATCAAAAATTAACACAAAAGAGGATAAATTCTTGATAAAAGAAGCGCTAAGACAGACCATAAAAAGATACTTTACCATAAAGAAAACTCTAGAATTTATCAGAAGAGTTAGGGAAGGTAAAATAAAAATAGTGTATACTGAGAACGCAGGGTCGTTGAGAGAAGCGATATTCGCTCATGCACAGATAAGGCCTTGGCTCTCTGATCTAAATTTAACAATATATCAAGCGCTAAAAGGTGGTGCGTATACAGTTAATGAGCTATCGGAGATTTTAGGAATCTCAGCTAAAAGTCTTGAAAATAAGTTAAAACAGCTTAGAAGAAATAATAATAAATATAAAGTAACATCATTTATAGATGTTGATAGTAGGGAAACTAGATGGTGCTTGTACGAAGATTTTATTGACATTGTTAAATCTGAAGAATACTATTCCTCCTTCTCGCCATTAAATAATAATGAGATCTTTGCAGTCGACCTTAAGTCAGGAGATAATCAAGTAGAAATCTTGTTGAAACCATACGATTTAATTAATAACCCAGAAGAGATCTTAAGGAAGATTCCATTCAATAATATAGAGGAGGCTAAGGTTAGGGAAGCTATAGATACTTCCTATCAATTTCTACAAAAGTATTATCATGTAGGTAAAGACATTATAGTATACTTATTGCTCAATGCTATTGCTTATCTACAAAGTTTAAAATACTCTTAAAAATAACTTTCTTATTGGTGATGACGCCCTTCAGTTTGATTGATGATAAGGGCCCGTGTTACTGAACATTAGATTTATTTTTGCATATCCACTTATGACTCGTGAGAGAAGATGACAGAAAAATTGAATGAGATAGTAGTTAGAAAAACAAAAAATGTAGAAGATCACGTTTTAGATGTAATTGTTCTGTTTAATCAAGGAATAGACGAAGTAATATTAAAAGGAACAGGTAGGGAAATTTCTAAAGCAGTAGACGTCTACAATTCATTAAAGGACAGATTAGGAGATGGCGTACAATTGGTAAATGTGCAGACTGGAAGTGAAGTTAGAGATAGAAGGCGTATATCATACATTTTGCTCAGACTTAAGAGGGTTTACTAAGGTAGATATCTCGCTGAATATTTCTAATAACACTGTAGAAGCATTCAACTTGCTTAGTGCAATGTCGTCCAATTTTGTCATTAATCTAGATGTGGTACTTTCGGAAACTAGATCGTAGAATTTGGAGCTTAGAAATTGATATACTGAGATACCTCTGTTTGTTGCTATTAGATATGACTTTCTTTTACTGCTAACTATATATCCATGCTTCATTAGATTTTCTATAGTTTTTGCATATGTACTAGGCCTTCCAATTCCCTTAGATTTCATTAATGATATCACATCAGAGTAACTTAGCAATTGTTCACTTGACCCCTTAGTAATATTAACTTTAGGTTGAATCTCACCTACAGGTAAATTATACACCTTAACTGGATATACCTTAATAAATCCGCCTTCAGCATTACTTAACAATTCTACATCGACATTATCGTCCTTGCCTAACTTTATCAAATACCTACTTTTTGTACCAACTGCATGGGACATCTGACTAGCTATAAATCGCTTGAATATTAAGTCGTAAATTAATAAGTGTAATTTACTAAACCTTATCGAATACTTATAAGGATTCTCCTCTATTTCTTGAATTAACTCGTTAACGTCTATAGCTCTAGTTGGTCTTATTGCCTCATGAGCACCTTCCTCCGATGATTCCCATGATCTAGGAACAAACTCTTTAATGAGCGCTTGCTTTTGAAGATACTCCTTTGCTATTTCTATACCTACAGAGGAAATATGAGTACTATCAGTTCTATGATATGTTATTAGGCCAGCCTCAAATAGATCTTGAGCAATCTTCATTACAAGATTAGCTGGTAGTTTATATTTCATGTTAGCCTCAATAAGTAAGGTGTCTGTAGTAAAGGGAGGTAATGGAGATAATAGTATTTTCTCTTCAGAGATTTTTTCAATTCTAGCTACTTGTAAGTTATTTATATACTCTTCCACCTTCCTTTTTTCACTAAAATATTTTTTAATGGAGTATCCCGCGATGTCAATATAAACCACGTGACCCATTGCACTCTTATACTTTATCGTTTTATTCACTATCCAACCTAAAACTGGAGTTTGTACCCTACCCGCACCATGATTATGTCCATTAAACTTCGTTTTTAGTAAGTTACTTAACGTGAAGCCAATCCATCTATCTTCTATCCTTCTAACTATCTGACTCATTACTAGATTTGTATTAATCTTTTTGGGATTCCTCAATGCCTCTAATATTGCCTTCTTAGTAATTTCGTGATATACTACTCTATACACGTTGGAATTATATGGAGACAAGAATGAAGCCAGATCATATGCTATCTTCTCCCCTTCAGTATCTGGGTCAGAAGCTATAAACACTTTATCTACTGATAACGCTAACTCCCTGAGTAAGTTAATGGTAGTTTGAGCTGATTGAAGATTTGCAGAACCACAGTATGGACATTTATCTGAAGCACTAGAAAATATCTTATTACAGTCGAGGCATTTCTTTATTAAGTCGTAATATGGCTTTATAGTTCCATCATCTTCTACTTTTATCCCATAATATCCTATATCTTCTAAGGTTAGATCCACGATATGGCCTTTTGAAGCTACTATATCTAACACGTATATTTGATTACCATCTACTATAATGGTTTCGTATACTGGTACTTTATTTCTTATCCTAACCGAGGGTCTGCTAAACATTTTAGCTATAGTCTTTGCTTTTGTTGGAGACTCTACTATAAGTAAACCAGTTGATATGTTAAAATGGACCCTATTCCCTTCTTCTTTTCTAGAGTCTTCCAGTTTAATTTTTATTTCAGATAAATTTGTATTAGATAATGAAGTAAAGGTAGTGTTAGGAAACAATTTTTGCATTTTCTTCTCCAATATTTCAAAGATGTGTCTATCATCTACTAGAATTATTGAAAATCCAAGAGTCAATCCACCATTGTAAAGTCTGCTTGCCCTCCCAGAGCCTTGCAAATATGTTATCATATCGGGATAGACGATATAATAATTTCCATTTTGCTTGGTAATTACAAAACTATCTGAAATTAAAGTATCCTCGACTTTCTCCTTCAACTTATCTTTAACTAATGACATATAATATAGCAATTCTTGCCTCAATTGTTCTAACTTATGGTAGTTTATACTTTCTCCTTTTATTATGGAAAACTTCAATAATTGAACTTCAGAAGGATTCAGAATTAAAATCTTATTCTGTAACTTTGAAAAATCGATTCCAATTAATTTACCTACTCTGAGTAATGTAAATGGATTAGATAAAGCGTCAAAAAGCTTAGCTCTTATTTTAGGTACTCCATAATATATGACGTATTTTAATCTTTTAGGTTCATCAATTCCTCTAACGGCAACACCATAATAAGACGCAGAACCTACTAGAATATCTACTTTACCTTGAGAGAAATCGTCGAGGAATTTCCTTCCACTTATTGCTAATTTAGCGTTAAAACCTAAGTCCTCAACGTATTTCTTTATTTCATTTAATTTGGACCTACCATATTCTTTCGAAACTAGAATTAACCCACCACTTCCTAATTCCTTGACTATTGAAAGATCTAGATTTTCAGTATAAGCATCAATTATATTCCTAGCATATAACTGAATAGAAGAAGGTTCAAAACCTGTTAATAACCTTAAAGCTTTTTGCTTAATGCCTTTAGGTCGTATTGTAGCACTAGCTATAACTAGCTGTGAAATTTTATCCTTAAATTCTGCTATCTTAAGCTCCAATTCTCTAATTTTTTCTTTAACTTCTTCCGTGTATTCGTTAGAGAAATAGTATTTATTCCTTAGCCTAATTAGTTGAATCGCACTCTCATAAACGTCCTTCGGAATCCCCAATAAGCTAACAAGTCTATCAGTTGTTTTACCGCTCTTTATTACGGCATCTGCATCATCTATTACGACAAAGTTTGGCTTAAGGCTTACTATCGAGTCCGCGTTCTTATTTAGGTAACTTATTGTTATTACGCTTACTTTCTTTTGATCAATTTTACCACAAGATACTTGAGCACCTAATTTCTCTAATCTTTTACATACTTGTTCCATTAAGGACTTTGTGGGAACGATATATACTACATCTTGGCCAATAAAGACAGAATAGGTCATCAATGTGGTTGTCTTCCCCAATCCAGTTGGAGCTGACATAGTGAAACTCTGATTACTCGCAAGCCTTCTTAACCATAGTTTCTGGAGAGACCAAGGTTCATATCCAGTTTTATCTCTAAAATATTTAAAGACAGTTTCAAATGTAGTGATGTTATAATATAAATTCCAATAATTTTTAATTTTATCGTTATTAAGTAAAATATTGTATAACGTTTTTACCTTTGAAATATGGTCTACATCATCTATTCCGTTAATATAAGGTAAACAAGCCTCACATGGCAGACCATTCAGCAATCTGTCACCAGAAATGTCCCCACCACAGTTAGGGCAGGAATTTTTATACATTACATTAATCATAGCTAGAAAAAACTTTATGATGGTAAGATCTTTTAAAAGAGTTATCGAAGTGTTACTCTATTCGGTTAACTTTTTTAGCTTTATATGAATGTCTATTTGAGACCAAAAAGGTGGAAAAGATGAGCAGCGGAACCCCAACTCCAAGTAATGTAGTCTTAATAGGAAAGAAACCAGTAATGAACTATGTTTTAGCAGCATTAACTCTATTAAACCAAGGAGTAAGCGAAATAGTAATCAAAGCTAGAGGAAGAGCTATTAGCAAAGCCGTAGATACTGTAGAAATAGTAAGGAACAGATTCTTACCAGACAAGATAGAGATTAAAGAAATTAGAGTAGGGAGCCAAGTAGTAACGAGCCAAGACGGAAGGCAATCGAGAGTTTCAACAATAGAGATTGCCATAAGGAAAAAGTAAGTGTCTGAGTTTTTTGGACTTTTCTTTTATTATGCGCTACTTTTAATAGGGAGCTTAACATAAAATATTCTTGCGATTTAAATGAGTCAGCCTACAGTTAAAGTTGAATTTGAGGGGAAAGCGAAAATAGGGGAAATGATGGGCAATTTTAAAGCTATACAATTAAAGCCAGAAGATTTCTCCAGTCCATTAGCGTTACAAATGGCTCTCTCCAGAATATACTCTGAGTTGATGAACATGATGAATCAAAGACAAGAACTCCACTATGTTGCTGATGTAAAATTTACAGATTCTATGGGAAATCCAATAAGCGTGGGAGTAGATTTTGGAGACAAAATACCACCATTAAGCAAGAAAGAGGTTAAAGTAAAGATAACTATTGAATTCTACGACGAAGAGTAGTTCTTCTTTCCAAATAAGGTTTTGCCAAGAAGGAAAGAACAAAATCATCAAAGGGATTAAGCCTATACTCAACATTACTCAGTTTAGTTACTAAACCTATTTTAGTCATATAATTTATACTATTACTTGCAACTTTTTTAGAAAAATAGGGCATTAAAACAGAAAAAGCATCACCTATATTAAATTTCTCATATCTAAATTTCTTGAAAAGAAGGAAATATATTATTACCTCCCTCTTTTTAAGCCATCTCATATTCATCAGCCTGGTTATTCATCAACTGCTCAGCCCTTACAAGTGCATACATCTTTAATTTTTATTTATAGTATACCTCTTAATATTGCTTAATATGCCTTACGTAGACGTTAGCAGTAAAATATGCAGACCTAATGAAGCAAGGGAAATAAAAGAAGGAGACATAATATTAGTATATCCAGCTACTTTGAACGTAAATGGAAAAATAGTTACTTTCCCTCCACTCTCATTAGTTAGCGACCAGTGCACACACGAGATTAAAAAGTTGAGCTGGATAGAAGGTATAATACTAACTCGAGAAGTTTTTCATAACACTGCTTTCCTTAAGTGTGAAAACTATATTGAAGGAGAGATAGAAATATTAGAACCTACCCTTCTTACAGCGTTCACTTTTAAACAAGCTGTTGGACGCAAAATAAAGGGATATATAAGTAAAGGTATTAAAGGTGTACCGCTATTGAAAGTAAATGACCAACCAATAGTAAGCATAGATAAAGGCAGAGTAAATGTTGGACTCTGCTTTTTAGATAATAGAGATGTTCTAGTAAGATTATTCGGATATTCCATATTTTACTATATTACCTCAACATTATCGATCTAAAGGGTTAGGTTTATTTTAATCTCTGTCGATATTTTCGGAGGATGAATAAGACATACCCTCAAATGAGAGAATATCAGTTTCTTTTCTCTTTTTTGCTTGATATTCCTCTGGAGTACCACTAACAACTATTTCATAAAGTTTTGCTTGCTTGCCATTATAGGGTCTCATAATCCTACCTAATCTTTGAATAAATTGCCTTCTAGAACTGGTCCCAGTCACAATAATCCCTACATTAGCATCCGGAATGTCTATTCCCTCATCTCCAACAGTGGTTAAAACAAGAACCCCTGCATTCATAGTTTTAAACGTCACTAAAACTCTCTTCCTTTCCTCTTTAGACATCTTGCCGGTTAAAAGTAAAGAATTGTATCTCTTAGCAATTTCTTCAGCTTGATCAATATACTGTGTAAATATGAGAATCTTTCCCTTTTCAGACTTAAGTATTTCGTCTAAAGCCTTCATTTTCTCTGAAGCGAAGTTCACTATTTTTCTCATTTCATTATAAACTCTCATGGCTTCAATAGCACTTTCATCACCTTTTTTTACTAACTCTATCAATTCACTTACCTTCCTGCCCTTAGATAATGCCTTAAACCTATTCAATAGCTCATTGTATCGCTTCCTCTCTTCTAAGGTTAGCCTTACTTTTTTCTGAATTATCTCATAGGAGGCGAGATAACCTAACTTGGCTAGTTCGGTAACTGACTTATAATATATTATTCCCCCTATTAGGCTAAATAACTCATTGTGTTTATTATCTTCTCTATGAGGAGTCGCTGAAAGACCCATCCTATAAGGAGCTATTAAACCTTCTGCTATTAATTTAAACTTATCTGCAGGTAGGTGATGAACTTCATCAACTATTAGCAGGTAAAATTTATCAAATAGTTGTGGAAGATGTCTATATGCTGTATGATAGGTAGTTATGGTTATTGGTCTTATTCTCTTTTCTTCTGAGTAATATAAACCAATGTCAGGTCTTTTTGAGGTAAACTTTAGTATAGCTTCTTTCCATTGTAACATCTGCTCTTTGGTAAAGGTTACAATGAGAGTGGGCTTTCTGATTATATCTATACCTTTTATTCCAACTACTGTCTTTCCAGCGCCTGTCGGTAGTGCTATAACCCCCTTGTTTCCATTCTTAATCCAATTTTCTATAGCTTCTCTTTGATATTCCCTTAATTGCCCATTAAATTCGAATTCAAACTCCTTGAATGAAAGGTTTAATTCCTTGACCTCTAATCCATTTTCTCTCAATTTTTGCAATAGATTAAAATAATCCATTGGACGCACTATAAATCTTCTATTTTGTTTATCATATCTGATTTTGAATCTGTGCTCTGAATTCTCATTTTTACCATTAATTTTCTCTAGAACGTCAGCAAGATAAGTATATGGTTTCATGATTATTTTACCAGCCTCTATATCAAAGGAACAATCAAGGAGTTTCTCCCTTAATGTTGCAATATCTTCTTGAGAAAGACGCACGTCATAATCCTCTAAGATTTCTACTATCTCATTCGGTTTTACTCCATTTCTTTTAGCTCTTTCCAAATCTATCATAAACTGAGATCCACTACTATCTCTTCCTAAATATCTCGAGAATAATAGTAACCTCTTGAAGTCATCCTCATCTAACCATTGTTTGATATAGAAAGTCCTCGAGGACATTTTTAATCACTTCAACATATATAACCTTTAAATTAGAACCTAGAGTATTTATAAGTTCCGAGATATCCTCTACATCATAAATAAAGTATTTGTCACCATTAAAATTTGAGAAAACACCTATCGAAGGTAAATTATATCTAGACTTACTCATTAAAAGTAATTTATATATATCATTTAAAAACGGATTTATATATAAAATCAGACCATCTCCATTATCTAAAGTTATACCTAGAAAGTTCTTACCTAGAGCCTCTGCTTCAGAGAAACCATAATGTAAAGCCTCTTCTAATCCCATCCAAGGTAAATTTGTGATTAAGTCCTCTATCTTCACAAATATTATGATAGGAAAAAGGTAGTTTAAAATGTATCGTGAACATTAGATTTAACTTAGGACAGGTTTTTTGCTGAATGAAAATATAAACTAGTTCTCTAAAACTGTTATTAATGAAAATAGAGGTCAATGAGAATTTAATTAAACACTTGGAAAACTTATCCTTAATTCAATTAAGCGGTGAAGAAGAAAAAATATTGGAAAAGGATCTAGCTAATATCATAAAATTCTTTGAAAAGATCAACGAGCTTGATTTAAGTAATGTAGAACCACTATTTCATCCTCTTCCTCAAGGAAGACTAAGGAAAGATGTTCCAAGGGATCCATTAGACAGGGAAAATGCTCTTAAAAATGTGAAAAGAAAGGAAGATGGGTATATAGTAGGACCTAGAACTTACGGTGAATAGAATTATGATAGTAGACTTAGTCAACGATTTGAGAAATAAGAACTTAGAAGCTGAAGAGTACATCGAGAGAACGTATGAGAAAATAGGCAAATATGACAAATATATTAATGCGTTTATAACTATCAGAAGTAAGGAAGAGGTATTAAAGGAAGTAAAAGAAAGCATTAACAAAGGGGGTAAATTAGCAGGAGTCCTAATTGCAATTAAGGATAACATCTCGACTGAGGGAATTAGAACTACTTGTGCGTCAAAGATGTTAGAAGATTACATACCTCCATACGATGCTACAGTGATAGAAAAATTAAAGAAGGAAGGGGCAGTAATCATTGGAAAAACCAACATGGACGAATTCGCTATGGGTTCAACTACAGAAACTAGTTATTTCGGTCCTACTAGAAATCCTTGGGACTTAGAAAGAACTCCTGGGGGATCATCTGGAGGCAGCGGAGCAGCTCTAGCGGCTGGTTATGTCGAATTGGCGTTAGGTAGTGACACTGGAGGTTCCATAAGAGCACCTGCAGCATATAATGCCATTTTTGGTTTAAAGCCGTCTTATGGTACAGTGAGTAGATTTGGTCTAGTAGCTTACGCAAATAGTTTAGAACAAATAGGACCAATGGCTAGAAATGCCGAAGACTTAGGATTGCTTTTCTCAATAATTGCTGGACCAGATGAGAGGGACGCTACTACAATTAACTTAAATCTAAATTTTGAGTTAAAGGAACGAAGCGTAAAAAACGTTAGGATAGGTGTTCTTAGTGACATTTTAGAAATGTCGGAAAAACCAGTATCCGGTGTGATAAAAGATGTTGTAAATAAACTATCTAGCGAAGGGGCTTTAATTGAAGATACTAAACTAGGTAATGCGGAATACGCACTACCAGCATATTACATAATTGCAATGTCTGAAGCAAGCTCTAATTTGGCAAGATATGATGGAGTTAGGTATGGATACAGTAAGTATATGGAAGGGAATTGGCGTGAAGTTTATGCTAAAAATAGAGGAGAAGCGTTTGGTATGGAGGTAAAGAGGAGGATTCTTCTTGGCAGTTTTATCTTAAGTGCTGGATATTATGAGGAATTTTACCTCAAGGCATTAAAGGTTAGAAATTTAATCAAGAAGAACTTGGACGAATTATTCAAAAAGTATGATATTTTGCTCTCTCCTACAATGCCTATACTACCGCCTAAGATAGGTGAGGTAATTAATGATCCGGTTAGAATGTACGCAATGGATCTAAATACCGTGATAGCTAACTTAGCTGCAATACCAGCACTATCAATGCCGGTAGGATTTTACAGTGACCTTCCAATAGGATTACAGTTAATGGGTAAATATTTGTCAGATATTTATTTAATTAACATATCATCCTTTATAGAGAGAAATATAACAAAATTGTACAATTTAACCGCATCAGTTAAGATCTAATAATTTTTTAATCCTATGTGCGATAGAATGTACAATATGCAAAGTAATTTAAGGATCGATACAGTAAGTGAGATATTCAAGGAGTTACAAAAAGAAAAGTACCATATCATTGGAACTCATAGTGCATATAAGAAGTGTCATTGGACTCATTCTGCCCTTGTAGCCAACAGATCTTGTTATAAGGGAAAATTCTATGGAATTGAGAGCCATAGATGTGTACAGATGACTCCAACTGCGGCTTGGTGCTGGTTTAGATGCGTACATTGTTGGAGATTAGAACCAGAGGATGTTGGACTAGAGTGGGACGATACGAAAATGCCCGCATATGATGATCCAGAATATATTGTCGAAAGGAGTATAGAAGAACATAGGAAGGCCGTTTCTGGATATTTAGGAAGAAATGATGTTAGTATTCAAAAAGTAAAAGATGCGATGAAACCCGCACATGTCGCAATAAGTTTAACTGGAGAACCCACACTTTATGAAAAACTGGGTGATCTCATCAAGGAGTATCACAAAAGAGGTATGACAACCTTTCTTGTAACAAGTGGCGTAAGGCCAGACATATTGGCAAGCTTAGAAGAAGAGCCTACTCAGTTATTTGTATCTCTACAAGCTCCGAATGAGATAAAACATAAGATGATTAACAGACCAGTAGTAGCTAATTCTTGGCAACTAGTTATGAAGACCCTAGAGATCTTACCTAGTTTTAGTTCTCCAACGGTAATAAGATTTACAATGATAAAGGGGTACAATATGAGTGAACAAGATGCAAAAGAATTTGCGAAGTTAATGGAAATTGCCATGCCTACATATATAGAGATTAAAGCTTACATGCACGTGGGACCATCGACCTATAGATTAAGTAGAGACGCTATGCCAAAACATAAAGAGATTAGAGAATTTGCTAAAATCTTAGGACAATATACTGGATATAAAATCTTATCAGAACACGTGCCCAGTAGAATAGTTCTATTAAGTAAATTGGATAAGCCGATTAAGATTGGGAATGCGTGGAATGAAAAATGGAATTGGTCTACCATTGATATGGAGGACGATATGAGTGGAGAATATAAGGAAGCAGAACAAGGTTGTACAGAGGGATCAACTTGAAAAGATGAGTCAAACGCTTGTATATTAGCTAAAATAATAGCCTACTCAAGGGGCAAATCGTACGTAACACAATCAGAGCTAGCTAAGTTACTTAATTTCTCACAGCAGTCAATATCACGCAAACTAAAGGAATTGGAAGATGATAAGTTAATAGTTAGAATAATATCTAAAGAAGGAGAGATTATAAGATTGACAGAAGAAGGAGAAAGATTTTTGAGTTCATGTTTAAGTAGCTTAAAAGATGCCATATTGTCGCTTCATAGTATTGAAATAAAGGGGAATATTGTATCTGGACTTGGAGAAGGTAAAATATTTCTATCAATGGAGTACTACAAAAGCCAAATAAATAAAATAATGGGGTTTGATCCGTTTCCAGGTACTCTAAATATTGTAATATACGATAAAGCATCCCTAGAAAACAGATTACTCTTAGATTCATCACCTTCTCTAATGGTCCCTGAATATAAACAAAAGGATAGAGTATTAGGTGCAGTTAAATTATATCCAGCCGCAATTAATAAATTAACACCAGCCGCAGTAGTTATTCCTTTAAGAACTACACATCCAAAGAGCGTAATAGAGATAATCTCTCCATTCCATCTGAGAGAAAAATTGAATTTAAAAGACGGCGATGAGGTAACAATAGAAGTTTATGTTTAACGTTGTTCTAAGTTACAATACCTCTTTTTAATTTCATTTATTATATCTGTTGTGCTTGAGTGAGACCATTTCCTTATTCTCTCATTTAATCTGATTATTTGAGGACTTAAGCCTCGTTTTTTCAATTCCTCAAGAAGCTTGGCCTCGTCAACTTTCTGATCTGGCCCTAGGAAAATGATATCCGGATTTATTCTTTCCACACTTTTTAGAAAATCCTCTTGATCACCTAATATTGCATCAAAAACATATCTTATACTCTTAATAATTTCTAGCCTAGTTTGCTCATCGTTAATCGGCTTTCTCCCCTTAATTCTCTCTGAATTAGAGTCCCTCGCGACAGTTACGTAAACTCTTCCATACTTTGACGCCTCTTTCAAGAATTCTATATGCCCTGGATGCAATATATCAAAGGTACCTGCAACAAATACCTTTTTTGATACATTAGATTTAGGGTCACTGTTCTCATAAATCTCCTTTGCATCCAATAAACCTTCAGCGTAAACAACATCAACTAATGCGGTTATGTAATCGCCTTTCTCTAAATAGTATTTAGCGTCCTCAGTATATAATCTAGCCAATTCTACTACCTTATTGTTGGCACTACTAGTGTCCTTTAATCGTTCATCCATTCCTTTAATGTACTTTTCTATCCTTTTCTTTAACTCCTCAATATCCATTTTATAGCATCAGCCTCCATATAATGAAGGTTACCAGGAATTATAATAATATGTGGTGTATTTCCGAAGTCGAATGAAGTAGCTTCTTCTACTTTAAGTGCAATAATTCTCTCGTCATCACACCCTAATCTAGCACCAACTATTATAATATCAGATTTTGAAAGAACACTTTTCTTATGCCTCTCTTCAAGTCGTAATAAGATCTGAAGTGCTTCGTTAGCAGTCATTGCTTTCTCGTTTTTCAAATCCAGATATAATATGGTATGAAGACCTCTTTCTTTGTTATCCTTAATCACATTATAGGGAGTAGGATCTATGAAATCGTTATAAGGAAATGTAACTGTAACTGACTTACCAAATTTATAGGAAGATAATAGAGACTTTGATATAAGATAGCAATGTACTGAAATCCCTGGAATCACTTTTACCTCATGTCCTCGATGTTTAGCCTCTATAAGTAGCGAAACATGGGTTGTGGCTATTAATGCATCTCCAATACTGGCTATACTTACATTATAACCCTTGTCTAAATAGTCTATGATAGCCTTTGAGTTATTTTCTAATAAACTCCTATCCGCTTCAATGAATTCTCTCTCTCCCTTTACCAATCTCCTTAATACGTCCACATTTATATCACAAGATCTAGATGTATATCTATCAAAAATTATAATATCAGAATTACTTAGTGTCTCTATAGCACTATCAGTTATGAATTTCTTAGAGATTCCAAGACCTACTAGACTTAAGATGCTCACAGAAAAAATGTATAAAATAGTGTTTAATATTATCTTATTTAAATGCTTGAACTCGCTAAAGGAATCTTAATTGCTGAGGACTTACCAGCACTTTACGTAAAACAAGCTAATAGTGTAGTCCTATCTGACGTACATATAGGTTATGAAGAAGAGATGTCTAGAAAAGGTATATATATTCCTAGAATACAGAAAAAAAGATTTTTTACTATAACAAATAGAGTACTCTCAGTATTTAATACTAAAAAACTAATAGTAAACGGAGATTTCAAACATACCTTTGAAAAACTTACTCGACAAGAAAAAGAGGAATTAAATGAAATATTGAAATATTTAAAGGATAACGGAGTGGAAGTTACGATAGTGAGAGGAAATCATGATAACTACATATCTTTAGTTACGGAAAGATTTGATAATGTAAAATTAGTTGATGAGTTAGATCTTGGAGAAATCCTCATAACTCATGGACATAAAGTAGTGGAACCGAGAAATAATACGACTTACATTATAGGTCATGAACATCCGAGAATATCCATAAGAGATAAGTTGGGTTTCTCTAGGAAATTGCAATGCTTTCTATCAATTCCAATAAAAGAAAGGGAAAACTCTCAAGTTATAGTATTGCCTGCAATTGGAATATATCAAGCAGGGAATGACATATCATTAATACATTCAAACTACATGAGTAATTTGATAAAAGAACATACCATATTAGAAAAAGCGAAACCTTATATTATAATTGAGGGAGAAGGCATCATGGAGTTCCCAGAATTAGGCTTAATTAAAAACGTACTTATTTAAAAGAGGGATTTATAAATGCAGAATCAAAAAGTTTTTAAGGTGATCTTTTATCTCCAATTCAGCGGTATCGTATAAACCCATTGTAAATATAGAAAATATTGTGGCAACAGTTACGTTAGAGCAGAGTTTAGATTTATACGCTATGGAAAGAAGTATCCCCAACATAGAATACGATCCAGATCAATTCCCGGGACTAATATTTAGATTAGAACAGCCTAAGGTAACAGCTTTGATATTCAAATCTGGTAAAATGGTAGTAACAGGTGCAAAAAGTACAGAGGAGCTAATAAAGGCTGTAAAAAGGATAATAAAAACGCTTAAAAAATATGGCATAAAAATAGTGGGCAAGCCTAAAATCCAAATCCAAAATATAGTTGCATCAGCTAACTTACATGTGAACGTTAATCTAGATAAAGCTGCATTCCTATTGGAAAATAACATGTACGAACCAGAACAATTCCCAGGACTAATTTTCAGAATGGATGATCCTAGAGTTGTCCTGCTAATTTTCAGCAGTGGTAAAATGGTAATAACTGGAGCGAAGAGAGAAGATGAAGTGTCTAAAGCAGTAAAGAGGATATTTGATAAGTTAGCAGAATTAGATTGCGTAAAACCTATAGAGGAAGAGGAAGAGTTAGAGCTCTAAAAGCCTAAGCAAACCGTTTATTACACTTCTACTTTTAACGCTTTTTATTCCCTTCTTCTCTAGTTCTCTCTTGAAAAAGGATACATAAACTGGCGATTCATACATTCCACCAAAATAGTATACCACATTAGAGTTTACAGCTTTACATACCATTTGCACTAAAGTAGAGAATTCTGACATGCAGTTGTTCAAAATTCTAATTGCCTTTATGTTATTTTGCCTTATAGCGTTTAACAAATTAACTGAAAATTGGGCTATTTTAGCTGGATTACAAGAGTTTTTATAAAGGAATCTCACTAAGTCCTCTTCAGTTTTGAAAGTAGAGAATTGAGTTAAACTTCTATCATTGGAGAGCCCTTGAAACTCTCTTAATAACTCATGTAAAAACTCTCTACCTAGCCAGAATCCGGAACATATATCGCCAACTAGCCATCCTCTATCGCCCTTTATTATCCTTTGACTTCCATCAAAACCATATACTATACTACCAGTCCCTGCAATAGTTATACATCCCTTATCTGCATTAGACATAAGTACAACATGAGCGTCGTGTTCTATAATTACCTTATCTGCATATTTACTTAAGCGCGGATATAATTGACCTTTTACCTCTTTTGCCATAACCTCGCTGTCGATCCCGGCTAAAGATATTGCAATTCTATCAAATTTCTTATTGAATATTGAGACTATATTACTTAGCCTTAGAACCGACTTATAGGGACCCACTTTATCTACACTTGCTGGTTCGTATTTGTACTGCCTTACTATTTTTTCACCGTCATGGACGAAAACTTTAGTAGATGTACCACCAGCATCTATTAATAGATATTCCACAAACGATATAAACACTAAACAACATTAAAACTTTGGTGACAAGAAATGCTCAAACATGGCAAGTACGTTTATATAGATCTAAATAATGGCAAATACGTTAAAGTAAGGATACTAAAATCAAGGGACGATAACTCAGTTGAAAAATATGTTCTAACCAGTCATGTAAGTAAGAATAGACCTAAGAACGCTATAGTAATAAAGATGGATAATCTACCAATAGAAGTTAAAGATAAATTAACTAGATTCTTTTTATGAGTTTCTCCAGAATTCCATATTTTTCTAATGCCGTTAAGGTAATATATATTGAAATGATAACTATAGAAGCCAATATTAGAGTATATAATGATTGAAAAGTTAGAATATAAGTATTATCTATAATGTCTTTCACAACAGTAAATAATATGAAATAAATTATAACGATATTTATGATTTTAATTATATCATGCCATACCCTAATATCTCTATTTAATCCCTTCGAGATAGCCTTACCACCAAACAAGATTATGGCGGAAAATGAAGCATATGGTAAAATTTGAAGAATTATAAAAGCAAATTCTTGTATACTACTTAGTCCCCTAACTATCTGAAGTTGTATATAAAGGTTAATCACACCTATTAAAAGAGAGATAATAGATACTGTAGCCGTTATCACCATTATTGTGGAATTCTCCCACCAACTCTCTATAAGATCGTCTATTTTGAGACCTTTTATAACCATTGCGACTCCTAGTATAATTAATATTGTCGGTTCTATGTAAACTGACAAATTCAGAGCAGCTAATATTCCAGCTAATGCTAATATTATGCCAGGTACACCTAAGAAAACTCTTGCATATCTCTTTTCCGTTACGGCTTTTCTTATATATTTTGCAAGGAGCATATATGTCTCCTCTACTCCCCTATACTGCTCTACGATTACTTGCTGAACCGCAGAAATCTTTAATCTGGATTGAATTATAGGTATCGCGCGAGCATCATCTGGACTATCATAGACTACTACCGCATATTCTGGCGATAACTCCTCAATTACTTTGTCTAATTTTTTTGAAAATTCTAACTGTGACTCAGTACCACCCTTTTTTGACCCCGATATGAAAACTATCTCAGTGTCTTCCCCTTTTCTTTTTAGATCAGTATAAATATTGAATGCTACTACCATCGAATTAAAATCAGAATCTGTCGGCATAAAATACGCTGCTTTATCAAGTGTTAGCTTACATTTCTCCTCTCCTATAATTGGTGTAGAAAACCCTAAATCTCCTATATCATCATCAATATCAACGTATATTACTATTGTCTTTACCATCCTTATTATCTACTTCCCCATAAAGTATTAAAAATTCTTCAAAAGATAACCTCTTATTCTGCTTAAGCTTCTCCTCTATACTCTTCTTCTTTTTCTCAATGAACTCAGTAGTATTGACTTGTACTGGATTTTCTTGAAGGCTTTTTAATGCCCTCTGGGCCTCATTTAGCTCATTACTCTTGTTTTTAATTTCTACATTTAACTCTTCTATCTGCTTGGAAATATTTTCTATTTCATTGTTTAAACCATTTATCTCATCTCTTAATTTATTTCTCTCTTCAACTAGTTTCTTTATAATATTCTTCTTTTCTGTTATCTCATTTATAAGTGTCTTAATCCTTTCCCTAATTGTATTCAGCTCAACCTTTTTAGCTAGTAATTCGGCTTTTTCTTCAGTTCTCTTCTCCTTTATTTTCATAATCTTTTTAGCATCTTGTAATTTCTTCTCTAGTTCAGCAATTCTCTGTATAACTTTTTTCTCTTCCTCTAATGTAAGAGAACTGGTTTGTAATTTCCATTCTAGCTCCCTTATTTTCCTCTCTATCGAATCTGGATTACCTAGGTTATTAGAAGAAAGTTTTTTAACTTCTTCGAAATCTTTTCTAATTTGCTGAATTATTTCAATCAGATTTTTTCTCCTCTCTTTAAGCTGGTTAAATTCCTCTAATTTCATTTTATACTCTTGCCTTACTACGTTAATTTGCTGCGTCAACTCTTTTACTTTGGCTATTTTTTCCCTCCTTTTCTCTCTCATTTTTTTGACCTTTTCAATAAGTTCTAACTTGAGTTGCTTTAGTCTAACTATATTCTCTTTGAGCTCAGATATCTTCTTATATAATTCGTCTGTGTCCGCTGATATGGATGACATTCTTGTCTATTTTAGTAGCGAATACGTATAAATAACTATTTCCCACATAATAACCTTCAGCAAGTCCTAAAAATGTCCTTAACCAACTAATATGAATACATAGGTATTATCAACAATTAATAATAAACCTATATACGCGTAACATAAAAATGAGATGAAAAACGATTTTAATGAAATTGGCACATTTACAAAGAACGTTTTAAAAGATAAGATTTTAATAAAATTAAGGAGTAATATAGACTTTACGAGACATAACATAATAGGAAAAGCTATATACAATAGAAATGGGCAGAAAATAGGAAAAATCTTAGACGTGTTAGGAAACGTAAAAGAACCATATGCTCTAGCTATGTTAGATAAAGATTTAGAAATTTCGGAAACTGAAAAAATATTTGTAAACCACAGCGAGAGGAGGTCAAGAAAATGAAATGCCCATATTGTAAAACAGATAATGCAATAACTTATGATGTGGAAAAAGGAATGTACGTTTGTACAAATTGTGCCAGCGTAATAGAGGATAGTGCAGTAGATCCTGGTCCAGATTGGAGAGCCTATAACGCAAAAGACAGAAATGAAAAAGAAAGAGTAGGTAGTCCAAGCACTCCAAAAGTACATGACTGGGGATTTCATACTATAATAGGGTACGGTAGGGCTAAAGATAGACTAAAAACATTGAAAATGCAAAGAATGCAAAATAAAATACGTGTATCGCCTAAGGATAAAAAGCTAGTCACCTTACTTTCAATTTTAAATGATGAGAGCTCAAAGTTAGAATTGCCAGAACATGTCAAAGAGACTGCATCCTTAATAATAAGGAAAATGGTAGAAACTGGACTAACTAAAAGGATTGATCAGTATACGTTAATAGTAGCCGCCTTATACTATTCTTGCCAAGTAAACAACATACCGAGACATCTCCAAGAATTTAAAGTTAGATATTCCATATCTTCTAGTGAATTTTGGAGCGCGTTGAAAAGAGTCCAATATGTTGCAAATTCAATACCAGGCTTTCGTCCTAAAATAAAACCAGCAGAATATATACCGAAGATATTATATAAACTAAATTTACCTCCAATTATAGGAACAAAGGCATCTGAATTAGTAGACCTTATGCATAAGCAAGGGTTAACAAGTGGTAAAGGATACTTATCTTTGAGCGCAGCTTCCGTTTACTTAATATCAGCATTAATGGATATAAAAAAGACGCAGAAAGAAGTTGCAGATTCATTAGATATTACCGAAGTAACTATAAGGAATAGATATAAAGATATCGTGGATAATTTTGACATTGTAGTTACATTATGATTTTTGCCGAATTAAATAAAATTGTTATAAGAAGAATTTATTTGTTTTAAATGTTAATTATAAGTAAAAGTATTAAAAAGTGATCAATCATCAGTAAGGAGTGTTTAACGTACTCATTAAAAACAGTAAAATAAATAAGCGTGGAATACATATATATATTTTAGCCAACACGGGTGTAGAAGATGGAATCAGATTCAACAAGTAATTATGAAGCAATAGTACATAAAAAGATAAAAGAAATGGGAGAAAAGGGGATTTCACAACAGGAACTTGCTAGATCCGTTGGTTTGCCTATAAGAGAAATTAGTAGTATTATAAAAAGATTAGTCGAGAAGAAACTAATTATTAAAAAAGCAGTGAAAGAAAATGGGAAAAATATAGTAAAACTATTTGCTGTTGATAATAATTATAATATAAACATTTATATAAATCTTAATGGTTTAGATGAAATTCCTTGCTTAAGTTGTAAAAGCTTAACCAAATGTGGAAATGGAATACATGTAAGTCCACAAACTTGCAGTAAATTATCTGGCTGGATCATAGAAAAAGCTTTATCTTAAGCTCTTAATACACTTTGTTATTTCTTCATATTCCTTATCGGTCCTTATCCCAGTAGGAGCAAAATGAGTTCTGGAAGCATCACCTAGACATTCTAAAATAGATTCAATAGGAGGAATAGCTGAAATTTTTAATTTGGATGCGAGCTTACTGATATTATAGAATACATTTTTAAATCTTGCCTCCTTTTCTATTACATTAAGTAACTTTTGTATTCTATTAAAAGAGGTCAAGTAGTTAAAATTACTATATAAATCCATTATTCTTTTTAAAAACTCCATACTATAAAGAGGACCAATATACAAAGGACCAATAATACTAAAAATCTCGCCACATACGGGGCACTTAGTCTTACAATTCTCCTCTACGAATGTCTGAAATCCACAGCGGGGGCATTCTCCAAAATATTTAAGATGCTTATTAATATTATCGTCTGCCTTTCTAGCACCATTCTCCACTCTTACAAATAGTCTATAATAATAATCTGCATAAAAAGAGAATAGCGGATATACTGTCTTTTCTAATATCGCGGCTTCTCTAATTATCTTGCCAATAAGTACTCTTAATCCAAGTTCCTTGGATGAGGAAAGTTTGTGATTAATTGCGTCATATTTTCGTCTACATGATGTTGGTGAGGATCCCTCAAGCGGAGATAGGTCAGTTGCTGTAAATGCTACGATTCCATTTCTTGTTGCGGCGTTTAAGGATGAAAGAATAAAAGGTGCAGGAGAACCAAAAGGATCTATATCGATGTAGTCACTTTTTACTTCGTAGAGTAAAGCGTTCGCGTCTTTATTATAAATTTTAGCATTTTCAATCCCATTATTTTTCGCATTTATTTGAATTAAAGAAGTGGCATTTGGATTTTTATCATTTAGAATTAGTTGTTCGCTTTTCCACGATTCAACGTAGTATCTAATTCCTCTTATGCCCGTTGCGCTTAACGCGTCTACTATTATCTTAGGTTTTAATATGCTAACCACAATTACGCTGAGATCTCTATTGAAAGTCATTTTAGGATTATAGAATACTGGAGCCCATGATGGATCAAATTTTCCTTCTACCATATATCCTGTAGGATCTGGTACGAATATTCTAACCTTGCCTTCCGTTACTTCCTTTAATTTCATCTATTAAAGAATGTATATCATTTTCTTCATAAGTTTTATATCCTAGATCTTCACATTCTTTTAACATCTTTGAAGTCCTTATGATTATTACTAATTCAGATTTCGTGTATGACGCCAGTTTTTTAGCTTCATAAAATTTCTTCATTGACTTATTATAATCCTTGTTCTCTATTGTAACTAAATATCTGTTATTATCGCTATCCTTAACTATCAAATCTGCTGCAGTTAATTTTAATGATAAGGCGTTTAACCCACTTTCTTTCAATTTATATATCAACTTTGCTTTGAAATTCTCTGGAGAAAACTCTGCTACGCCCTCTTCAAGGATTTCTTTTTTGCTTTTTATAGAATCCCATATTACATCGCCTATTATATCATCTCCAAACAAATCTATTAACTTCTCGGCAACTTCAAGCGATACGTCGGAATCCCCCTTCTCGTAATCGTAAATAGCCTTTCTAGAAACACCAAGAAATTTTGCCACATCTCCTATACTATATCCCATTTCCTCTCTCTTATGTTTTAATATGTAATTCCTAATCTTTATGAATATACCTCCCCTAGTTCTATAAAGGAAAATTTTCTCGCCGTTAATCACTTTCTTGAATCCTTCTGGTGAAATTGCAAAAACGTTATCAGCCTTAACTGAAACGATATCCTCTTCTTCTTCATTAGTAACAACTAATGACGCAGTTAACGTTGATACCGCTATTTTCTTCAAGTCAGAAATTTCCTCTTTGGTGATCTTATCTTCAGAAACTCTAATTAGAGTGGGTTCCTTGGAGTTAAGAACGATGTCAACAGATTTTCTATTATGTTCTGGATATTCAATCATCGTATAAGTATATTTTTTATCCTCTAATATGTCTATAACTTCATCGATGATTTTTTTGCTCATGTCTTACATCTCACTTAATTCTGTTTCTTCTGTATAACTTCTAGTAGGACTAAGAATTATAAATATTAATGATGTATATTCCCTCAATAGCTTCTCGACATCCACATTTAATATTACATTAGATATTTCTCTCCCAAGTAAAATTGAAATTGCCTTTTTGTTCCATTGCTCTCCACTGACGAAATATTCACCAATTTCAGACGACTTAATAAATATAAAGGGAATTTTTACTAGTGACCACAAGTAAAGCGGAATCCTACTGGAGAGTTTTTCTACTTCGTCCTTTTTGATTTCATGATAAAAATTGTTATTTAATCTAATTTTTAATTTACCATCTAATGCATCTTTAATAGTTACATACTCAGCGGGAGAAGAAGAGAATATATCTTTAAGTCCAATCTCAAAAATCTTATCTATCAAACTCCTACCCTTTATATTTGCTAAGAACTATTGCATGATCTTTATCATATGGGTCTAGATTAATAATTTGAATCGTCTCGAAGTTAGAATTCTCTAATTTCTCTACTTCGGTCTTATATATTTCCTTAGGGTCTTTGGTGACGTCAATACTCCTCGCTTTAATTACTAGAAGCATATCTCCATTTACTTTGAGGAAGAATTTGGCATTGTATATTGCAATATCCGTCTGATCCGGTTGGGCAATATCAACATAAAGTACGTCAACGTTCTCCACTACTGACTTATAACTCTGAGGAAATCTTGCATCAGCCAATAGTGGAAAGATATTAGGCCTCCTTTGAGCTACTAGTAATAATTCTCTTACAACTCTAGGAGAAAATTCCACTCCATAAGCCTTGCCGTTTAGCTCTATAATATCAGATACATGGCTTATTGTAGTTCCAGAAGCAGCACCTAAATATAAGACCTTAGTACCTTTTCTAATCGGATTAGTCTTAAGACCTTTAAGTATTGCGCCCGCTAATTTACTTCTAAATGCGTTCCACTCCCTGTATTCAACACCCTCATACTTGATCAGCCTTTCGCCGTAAACGTTAAAATTCGGTACTAGGTTTCTTGTACATAATCGAAAACTACCATCGTTAAACTCACATTCATAAATATTTTCCATATTGGTTTGTTTTACGGTAATTACTTCAGACATTTTTTATCACTTTCTTTTACCTCTTCTCTTTCCACCTTTTTTACCTTTTGCTTGCTGTTTTTGTGGTTGCTGTGGCTTTTGTTGTTGCGGCTTTTTAGGTGGTGGTTGCGCAAATTTCTCTTTAATTTCATCTATCCTCTTCTTTAACTGTTCATTTAGTTGATCGCCTATAAATCTACCACTAAAAGCATCTACTCTGGCAGCTATTGCTAATTTAGCTGCTAAAGCTCTGGCAATCTTACCCCTTTGCCATCTAGGTGATGTATGAATAGCAGGGTACTGGAATATTATACCATGTTTGGGTGGCCTTCCGCCACTTCTTAACGCCCTAAATAAGGCCTTTTCCGCTCCCAATACTTGGATAGTACTAGCTGGCATTTTAGCTAATTCATCTAAACTCCCTGCTATACTCAATAATCTAGCACCTAATGCTGGACCCACTAAGGCTGTTACATTTGGAGCAACTTCTTTCATTACACCTTCTAGATAATTATTAAGATTTCTCCTAATATTATACAAGTCTAAAATAGTGTTCGCAATCATCCTCATTGCAGATAAGTCGTCTTCTGAAATATCTGCACCTATACTTTTCTTTGCTGCATCAAGGATCCTATTTATCCTTTGCTCGTTGAAACCCAATTCCTTTAAACTATCAATAGTTAAAAACCCCCTATCACCAAACCTAGATACTATAGTTGCATATTCCTCGTGATCCTCAATAAGCTTATCTAATTCTGGGAAGTGAATACTATACCATTCTCTTAATCTTTCTGAGAAAAGATTTATGGTCTTATCTATATCATCCATTGCTCTAACCGCTTGAATAGCTAAAAGGTCTCTCTTTTGTGCCGCAGACCTCAGCTTTCTTCTGGTATATTCTAGTGAAAGTTCATGAAGGAAATTATAATAATCCTCTTCATTGCTTGCAAATTTTATATCTATTGCCACTTTAGGTAATGATTCCCTAAATATTCTCGAAACCTTGCTATATGGCTCATATGAAACCCTATAACCTAATGCTTGTAATTTAGGAACTTCAGCTTCGTTCTCAACTACTACCTCTTGTGGATTAACTTTCTTTAATAACTCAACTGTTGCGCTGAATGGGATACCCTTTTCATTATTTAATAGTTCCTCAGTTATTTTTCCCAAATCTCTTGGATTTGTAATATAGTCTACAATATTTCCATTTTCATCGTAAGCAACTGCTCCAATAACATGCTCAATTAGGTATATTTTCATCATCTCTCACTACAAACCTATCTGACAAATTTTTAAGTTTAAATGCTCAAGTTGTAATAAGAGTAGATATGCCTTCACACGGTTCGTTAACCAAAGCGGGAAAAGTTAGAAGTCAGACACCAAAAATACAGCCTAAAGAAAAACATAAAGAGGTACCAAGAGTAAGAAATAGAAAGGAATATGAAAAGAGAGTAGTAAAAGCCAGACAACAAGCTCCTGCTAGATAATAAACTATTTTTGCTATTACCTAATCTTTTTCTGTGCAAGAAAATTATAAAGGAAAGGCCTATGATATTTTGAAAAATCTAAATATAGAGGAAGGAGATCTTATAGAAATTAAGAAAGGAGACTTAAGAATAAGAGGTATATTGTTACCAAGTTACTCTAAAGATGATAGAATATTCGTAATAAAATTAGATAATGGTTATAATATAGGAATATCTATAGATAATATAACTGAGATAAAACCAATCGAAAAAAAATCAAGTAAAGATCGGGAGAGTGAAAGAAGAGAAGTTCATAATGGTGCTAAGAGCGAAATAAAGATAATTAGCACAGGGGGCACAATAGTAAGTAGGGTTGAATATGAAACTGGTGCAGTCAGGCCTGCATTAACCACTGAAGAAATAATACAATTTTTACCAGAAATAAACGAAATAGCAAAAGTGGATGCTGAGGTACTTTTCTCTATATTAAGTGAAAACATGAAACCCGAATTCTGGGTTAAGATAGCTGAATCAGTAAAGAAGGCCTTTGATGAAGGAAACACTGGTATAGTTATTGCCCATGGTACGGACACTATGGCATATACAGCCTCAGCCTTAGCCTTCTCTCTAAGATCGTTACAAGGACCTGTAGTACTAGTGGGGTCACAGAGAAGTAGTGATAGACCTAGTAGCGATTCAGCAATAAACCTCTTATCTGCAGTTATCACGGCTAAATATGCACCGTTTGGAGAAGTAGTAGTAAATATGCATGCCGAATCCTCAGATACTTACGCATTAGTACATAGAGGAGTAAAGGTTAGAAAAATGCACAGCAGTAGAAGAGATGCTTTTCAGTCAGTGAACGATAAACCTTTAGCTAAAGTTCTTTGGAAGGAAAGGAAACTAGTAATGCTTAACGAGAAGTATATAAGCAAAAAAGACGAAACGTTGCTTGACGCTAAATTCGATAATAGAGTATTTTTGTTATACTATTATCCAGGATTAGATAGAGACTTCTTAGAACAAATGTTAACTAATACTAAAATAAGAGGTATAATCATAGCTGGTACTGGATTAGGACATACTTCTTCAGATCACATAGAATTATTCAGAAAGGCTACTAAAGATGGTATATTTATAGGAATGACAACACAGTGTCTATTTGGAAGAGTTAATATGAATGTATATACTACTGGAAGACAGTTACTCGATGCTGGTGTCACCCCATTGGAAGATATGCTACCAGAGGTAGCATTAGTAAAACTCATGTGGGTACTTGCACATGAGCAAGATTTAGAAAAAATACAAAATTTAATGATAACAAATCTCGTGGGAGAAATAAATCCTCGTCACACTTTAGATCTCTTCCCAAGGTGGTCATATGAGTGAGTTGAATTATGAAGAATTGGGGTTAAAAGTAGGATTAGAGATTCATCAACAGCTTAACACTCCTCATAAATTATTCTGCAACTGCAGTACTAATTTGGAAGAAGAATATAAGCTAACCTTAGAGAGATATTTAAGACCTGCGTTAAGTGAATTAGGAGAAGTCGATGTCGCAGCATTGTTTGAGTGGAAAAAAGGTAAAAAATACGTATATAGAATACCTATTACCACAAGTTGTCTTGTAGAAGCTGATGAAGAACCTCCACATGCAATAAATGAAGAAGCATTAAAAATAGCCTTAGCCATTGCAATGGCACTAAACAGTAACATAGTAGATGAAATCTATGTTATGAGAAAAATTGTAATAGATGGTTCAAACACCACTGGATTCCAAAGAACCGCAATAATAGCACTTGGTGGAATGCTAAAGGATGAGGAAGTTTCAATACAAAGTATTGCAGTTGAGGAGGACGCTGCTAGGAAGATAGATGAAGGGACTGATCAAGTAACTTATTCACTCGATAGATTAGGGATACCGTTAATAGAAATTTCAACTGGACCAGATATAAGGAGCCCAGAACAAGCTGAAAGAGTTGCCTTAAAGATTGGTCAGTTACTTAGAATGACTGGTAAGGTAAAGAGAGGTATAGGTACAATAAGACAAGATCTAAATATCTCTATAAAAGGCGGTACAAAGATAGAAATTAAGGGGGTGCAAAAACTAGAATTAATACCTGATATAGTTAGATATGAAGCAATAAGACAGTTTAACTTACTGAAGATAAAGGAAGAACTTTATAGAAGAGGATTGACCAAAGAGCTAGTTTTGTCCAATTTTGTTGTAAAAGATGTCACAGAACTTTTTAAAAATACTAATAGTAAAATCATCAAAAATGGAATAGAAAAGGGAGGATTAGTATATGGAATAAGAGCATATAAGTTGAAGGGAGTATTGGGTTGGGAATTAATACCAAAAAAGAGAAGATTTGGAACAGAAATTGCGGACTACGTTAGAGCACTTGCAGGATTAGGTGGACTATTTCACTCTGATGAATTACCTAATTATGGAATAACCGAAGAGGAGATAAACAAAGTTAGAGAAGCCCTTAATGCGACAACTGAAGATGCTCTAATTCTAATTGTTGGCGAAAGAGAGAGGCTAGATAAAGCTGTAGAAGTAATAAAGGACAGAATATTACTGGCATTTGATGGCATTCCTAAGGAAACTAGAGGAGCACTAGATGATGGAACTACGAAATTCCTAAGACCACAGCCAGGATCAGCTAGAATGTATCCAGAAACCGATATTCCGCCGAGAAGAATAGATGAAAAACTACTTGAGGATGCTAAAAAACTGGTTCCAGAATCGCCAGAGTCTAAAATGAAAAGATATATCGTGCTAGGTTTAAGCGAAGAACTTGCCAAGGAGATAATTAGAGATCCCAGACTTGACTTATTTGAAGAGTTAGTTAACAAATATTCACCAAGGGTTCCTCCGGTTGTAATAGCCAGTACGATCACAAACACACTAAAGTATGTTAAATCAAAAGGCGGTGATATATCAAAGATTAATGAGGAGGACATAGAAGAGTTAATAAAAAGCATTTATGAGAGCAGAATAAGTAAGGATTCTATTTCAGAAATACTGGTAGAATATACTACTAGTAAAAACGTGGAATTAAAGGATATAATACGTAAATACGAGGTATTACCAATTGAAGAGTTAGAAAAGATAATAGATGATATAATTAATTCTAACCTAGATGAGATAAGGAAAAGAAAAGATAAAGCAGTTAACCTAATAATGTCAAAAGTAATGAGTAAAGTTAAAGGAAGAGCCGATGGGAAAATTGTATTAGAATTAATAAGGTCAAGACTCAAAAATGTTATAGAGTGAAGAATTACCCTCGGGCAGATTAATGATGAAGACAAGGCATTTGTCGGATTTAAATGATGAGCTTGACCACTTATGAAGCTAGATGATATAATAAAGGTAGCCGCTGAGTATCCATTTAAAACTCTTAGTGAAAATATAGAGCTACAAGATGACATGCTTAGTATAGAACAACTACCACAATTATTAACTATTGGCGGAGTTAAGAGAGTAAAATGGAAATATAAGGCAAAAATTCTTGGTCCAGATCTATCTACAATATTAACTGAAGGGACAGAAAATGAAGAGGAGTTGATAATTAGAACACCCTTACACAAGGTTTCAATTCCTTGGATCTTTACCCGATTGGACACTGACTCATTAAAAAAGCTGGTAGAATATTTAATACCTTGTAAAGAAGGAATTTCCCTTTTTAACATATCTCCTTGGCCAAGATATTACTTTATGCAAAATAGAATTATAGAATTAAAAGAGGGTGAGATTGGGAATGGCAGAAATGTTAGTTTAGAAAATATAAAACTAACGGAAAACCAAATAAGCATAAATACAAGATTCGTAAATCCCAAATTCTTCTATATGAATCCTTATTACATAGAAAGCAGTTACAATCCAATACGTAACACATTTGCTGCAAGTTTAGAACTCACAGAGGCGTATTCCTTTGTAAGCAATTCTCTTATGGACTTAGAATTCGAGCTAGGAAAGATTAGTGTAGAAGCTAATGGAAAAATTTTAGTTTCGAAGACGAGGACTTTTACTGAATCTAAACTCCATAGATTATTATGGGATATGACTAACGATGTAATAGAGATAGAGTGTAATCCGCAATTCCCTCTCTCATTATATCGAATAGAGCCTTCCTCTATAATTCCATTATACATGAAGTTTGACGAGAAAACCAACATACTGCAAATTGTGTTAGAAAATTTCAGCGATAAACCGGTTATAGCCACAGTATATATCTCGGCAAGAATAACTAAAATATTAAAACCGAATAATACATTGACAACGGAATATGATAGAGTTAAAATTCCAATTAGAAGATGGGGGATTATTAATTTGGAATTAGAAATAAAAAAATTACCAGATCTATTACTTAAAAGAAAGGCTATTTAGGTTCAACTATAGTCTCATATAAACATGGGCTTAGGGCATACCCATGCTTTGTAAGAACTTTTTTACCCTCAGAACACAAAATACAATAATACACAGAAAGATTAGAATTTGAGTTTAGAATCCTTTCCGTAACCTCATTTACAAGATCCATAAATTTTTCATCTTTCTCTAGAAGAGATCTTAAATTACTACCTCTTCTAGACTTAAGATAATTTGAAACAGCAGCCGGTGTTAAGCCCATTAAATTAGCTGCTTTATATTCAGATAAATTCCTCTCTTTTATTAATTTTTGAGCTACTATACTTCTAACTGCTGGTAAAATCTCCCTTACTGAAAATTCACATGGTAATTGTAATGACATGGTTAATACACTTCAGTCCAATATAATATAAAAAACAGATAAATAAAAATGTTTTTATAGTTCACACGTCTTACATCCACCTGCATATGTCTCTGAAACTTCAACAAATTTCTTCTCCATCCTTAAACTAGAAGGAAGTAATTGCGTTTTCTTTTCCACCTCTTCCTTTTTCTTCTCATATTCCTCCCTTTCTTTCTTAACGCCGAAATAGATCACTTGCTGTTGCTTACTCTTATCCCTATAGACAGTTATACCTTTTATTCCAAGTTTCCACGCTAATAAATAGACCTTCTCTACAGTCTCCGGTGGCTCCTCTGATCTTAAGTTAATAGTCTTGGAAGTCCCGGAATCATTCCACTGTTGCCAAGCTGCTTGATGCATGACGTGATAAATTGGTGGAACCTCATGAGCAGTTCTAAACAATTTCCTTAATGATCTTGGCATAAATACGTTATCCCCAATTATCCCGCTTTCAGCTATTTTCTGAATAACCTCTGGGTCATCTAACTCATATTTTCTTAGATATTCTAGGAAAAGCGGATCAATTTCGATGAACTTCCCAACTGCGACATTTCTAACAAACGCTAATGCAAATAGTGGTTCTATTGAAGATGATGTCCCAGCTATTATTGAGATAGTACCCGTTGGGGCTATAGAAACTACAGTGGAATTCCTTAAACCATATTTTAATCTCTCACCTTTTAGCAAATCAAAATCTAACTTATCCACCACACTAGTTAACTTTTTAACGTAATCTGAGGGTTTATCACTAATTTCAGCAGTTTGTAGCAATGAATCGAAGTCCAATGCACTCTCCCAAATATCCCTATACAGCCTCGCATCATATGTAGGAAATGTACCCTTCTCCTTAGCTATCTCAATAGATGCCTTATACGCATGGTAAAATATGAACTTGGCTAATTGGTATGACAAGTATATTGCGTCTACACTATCATAAGCAATACCTAATTTAATAAACATTCTAGCTAGTCCCATAACACCTAAACCTACTTTCCTAGTTCTCTTGGTTGCATCTTCAATTTGCTTTAACGGATAACGATTAGCATCAATCACGTTATCCAGAAACCTTACCCCGTACCTAATAATTTCGGCTAATCCATCCCAATCTATCGCCGCTTTGCCATCTCTTTCTATAACAAATTTCTCTAGATTTATAGAGCCTAAATTACAACTCTCCCAAGGTAATAGTGGCTCTTCACCACATGGATTTGTAGCATTAATCTTACCTAAATACCAAACAGGATGTCTCCTATTAATAGTATCGATAAAGAGAAGGCCAGGGTCACCACTATCCCATGCCCCCTTCACTATTTCATCGAATAATGATTTTGCATTAACATACTTGACAACAGCCCCCTCCTTTGAGGCTATTACTAGTGCTTCGTCAACCGTAATAATCTTACTCTCATCTAGAGAAACTACTCCACCTTTTTCCTCTAACTCTGATAGTATGACCTCTTGAATCCACTCCTCACTCATATAACCCCTAGCCTTTGTAATATAATATTCATGATCTCTCCCTGCTATCTTGGTCTTTCTAGGGTTAATTAAAGGTACACTCTCGCCTTTCACAACAGCATCCATAAAGTAGTCATAAGCACCTACAGAAATATTGAAATTCTGTAACTGAACATCTTTTAGCTGACCAGTCTTAGCACGAATGAAATCTTCAATATCAGCGTGCCATGCGTGCATCACTCCCATGTTAGCTCCTCTTCTCTTTCCACCTTGCTTTATAACATCAGTAGAGGCATCAAATACTTTCATAAATGAAACCGGACCAGACGCCACACCCGCAGTTGAAGCTACTACGTCTCCCTTAGGTCTTAATTCTGAGAAATCGAAACCAGTCCCTCCACCTTGTTGGTGAACAAGGGCAGTAGCTCTTAACGCGTCATATATTCCATCTCCCTCTGGCGTAGTCATAGCGTCTTTAACTGGAATTACAAAACATGCTGATAAGATGCCTAGTCTAGTTTCACTATTCATCAGTGTTGGCGAATTGGGTACAAACTTCAAGTCACTTATCATTTCGTAAAACTTATCTTCTAGCTGTTTAACTTCAGCCTCAGATTTACCATATTTTCTCTCAACTGATGCGAGAAATCTAGCTACTCTTCTGAATAACATCTGTGGTGTCTCAATATAACGCAAAGTATTAGGATCTTTCAATAAGTATCTAGCTTCCAATACTTTTAATGCGTTGTAAGAGAGAAGCAAATCCTTCTCATCGAAATCTTTCCATTTCCCTTTACCGAAAACATGATTGTAAATTCTAGCTAAGACATATCGTTTTGCTAATTCCATTAAGAAAGGATACTTTAGTGAGTTCTCTATGAGGTTTCTTTCAACTATATCCGCAATTACCCTAGTATCTATAGCATTATCTTTTACATTAGCTTGTACATCATTGACTATGCCATCTGTTACCTCATCTGGGACGGAAGAAAGTTTAGATAGTATCTTTTCTAATTTGAACTCATCAACCTTACCGTCTCGTTTGATTACTTTAATCTTTCTTAAAGATGTAGAGTATAATAGCTGCTCCATTTCCTTCAAGAATTATTATGACTTGTATCAATTTAACTTTATGTTGTAAAGAGAGGAGTATTACCATATCATGTTTCAAAAAGATAATATCTAGCTTTCAGAAATTAAAATCTAAAAGATACTATAAAATAATTGAATTATAGTTGTTCTGAGCAACAATCGATATATTTACTAGCTAGGTAGCCGGGCAGGGATTCGAACCCTGGTCCCAGGGGCCAGAGCCCTGGATCCTTGACCACTAGACTACCCGGCTGTATTTAAATAATAGTACACTACTTAAAAGTTTATTACCACTTTAGATAAGAAACATATAATCTAGCCTAGATAGAAGAGACAAGAAGAATAAACAAGAAGTAGGAAAAACTTACTCGTCCTTTTAGTGCAATAAGCTTTAAATCTTATTATTATGATAGTTTTCTTAATGCCGCCGTAGCTCAGCCTGGTTAGAGCGCCGGCCTTGTAAGTTACTGCCTAGATAGCCGGCGGTCGCGGGTTCGAATCCCGCCGGCGGCTTCTTCTAAATATTTTTCTATAGCCATTCTAATTACTTCACTTCTGCTCATTCTATTATTTAATGCAAAGAGATCCAGTTTTATCAAAAGCTCCTCCTCTGCTTTAAAAGTGATTACTCTAACCAACTTTCCTCTTTTATAAATCGGTTAAGTAGTATATTATAGGAAAATTTCTATTATAAGCAAATAGAGAGGGAGTTGAGCGAAACTAATATCCTAAAGACTTTAGTATTTCCTCTATCCTATCCTTAAGTGTTTCTGGATCCTGCTCTTCAATTATAAAACCCCTTATTATAATCCCTTCTGCTTCTCTTCTACTTAGTCCTCTAGTTTGTAGATAGAAGATTTGATTTTCATCTATTTTACTTACTGCAGCTGAATGTTTAGCCATAACTACCCTACCAGTCTTTACTTCAAGCATGGGAGAAACTACTGCTTTAGCGTCTTTTCCTAAGACTAATGATCTACCAATAATAGACGTGGAAGAATTGATCGCAGTCTCATCTATAGTTGCAACACCCCTCACCACAGTAAACGCTTGATCGTTAGAGATTGCCTTCATAAAGCCATTACTTACACTCTTCTGGCCTAGATGAATTACATTATTAACTACATCTATCTTATTGCTATGCGTTCCAAAAGCTCTTGACGAAAATTCACTTACGCTACTCTCCTCTAATCTAGTACTAAATTGAACATGACCCATCTTATTACCGTTTACAAATATAGATGAGTGCATCGTACCCTTTATGTTAGCCTTAATGTACGAGAAAAGGAGACTGTTATCGCTAGAGAAGTTCACAAATTGGAAATCTAAACTAGAGTTATCTTCTATATTAACAGATATAATAGGTGTTATTAAGGAACTTTCGCTAAGGTTTAGGACTTCATAAACCACCTTAATTTGCTTATCGTTAGGTACGTTAATTATTAGATGCGAAGGAGAAAAATACTTGTCTTTATTAAGGACATGCTTAACATAATACTCTCCCTCATTGTTTATTGTTATCCTTCTAGATAAAGAATAGGCAAGTGAGACTAATTTATGCTCATCACTACTAATAATACTATCGTTTAATAAGTCATCTATTTGTATATCATTTTTAGGAATTTTTATAGTATCGTCTATAATTTCAATTACATTTGCGGTATCGTTATATTTTACTTCTTGTCTAGAAATATTAGTAAGATTTAGGGAGTCGTACAAGTCCCATTCAGTATAATGTTTGATAGTTGGCGAATCATGTATTAGTTGGTATGGCTTAGAAAGGTACAAGGAAAATGCTTTTTCCCTCTCTCCTTTATCTTGTGTAAAATTTTCATTAATTACTTTTTTTGCTAACTGTATATCGACTACTCCCAACTTAAGCCACTGCACCTAGCTTATCTAATTCCAACTTTATAACCTTATTTAGCATGGTAGCGTACTCAAATGGTAGCTCTTTCATGATTTCGTCTATGAACCCTAATACTAGCATTGAGGTGGCCTCTTTCTCGTCTATACCCCTTGTCATTAGATAGAAGAGCTGATCCTCGTTCATTCTGAATGTGTGGGCTTCATGCCCTACATCTGCATCTTCTTCCAATACTTGATTGTGTGGATATGTATAGGCCTTAGTTTTGTCATCGAGCATTAGGGAATCACATTTCACAAATGCCTTAGAACCTACTGCTCCTTTATTCACTTTAACTAATCCTCTATAAACATTCACACCGCCGTTAAAACCTATGTTTTTGTTTACTACTTTGCTCTTAGTATAAGGTGCTGCGTGAATCATTTTTGAACCACTATCTTTCCACTCCCCTTCTCCACTAGTCATTGTGACCACTAAGCTTGTTGATGAAGCGTTCTTTCCTCTAAGGATAGTTGATGGGTACACAAAGCTGTACTTAGAACCTAATGATCCTTCAACCCATTCCACGGTTGAATTTTCATCAGCCCATGCTCTCTTATTATTGAAATTAATCACGTTTTTGCTCCAGTTCTGTATTGTAGTGAACTTTATGTAAGCGTTCTTTTTGGCGTATAATTCTACCATACCATCATGGAATGAGTACTTTTTGAGTTGTGGCGCTGTACAGCCCTCAATAAAGTGAATATATGATCCCTCATCGGCTATTAATAGAGTGTGCTCAAATTGTCCTTCAAGCTCTGATCCTATTACGAAGAATCCTTCAACTGGTGTTGTTATCTTTACATTCTTCGGAACGTAGACAAATACGCCTCCACTCCATAATGCACCATGTAAAGCCGCAAATTTGTGATCAGAGGCTGGAAATATTTTCATAAAGTACTCCTTCATAAGATCTGGATATTTGCTCACAGCCTCATCTATTGGAAGCATTACTACTCCTTTTTTCATTAGCTCAATTTTAACATTAGAATAGATTGGTTCTGACTCTAATACTGCCACGAGACCTCCTAGGAACTTTTTCTCACTTTCAGGTATACCTAACTCATCGTAATATTTTCTTATTTCTGGTGGTAGTTCTTCCCAGCTTTGGGCTTTATCAACACCAGGTTTAACGTAAAGTTCTAACGCTGAAATGTCTAAACTCGATAAAACATCTGGTAACCAATTTGGTGTGGGTAATTTTTCAAATAATTCTAAGCCCTTTAATCTTAATTTTAACATCCATTCTGGTTCTTTTTTTATTCTAGAAATTTCCTCAATTGTAGATCTACTTAGTCCGGATTCTACTATTCTTCTGTGAAATTCTAGCTGATTAAGCTTATTGTACTTGGCATCTATGGTAGCGTTTATTATCTCATGTAGATCTAATGATATTTTATCTTCTTGCATACTTATAACCTATTCTTTAACTCTGTTAAAGATGAATATAAGTCTATCTTTAATAAAAAATTAACTTATGAATTCCTCTCTAGAACCGCTTCATATCCTTTTTCATCGATTAATTTGGCTAGTTCCATTCCTCCTTCTGCTATGATCTTCCCCTTATATAATACGTGAACTTTATCTGCACTTATATGATCTAAAATTCTTCTATAATGGGTTATTATTAAATAGCCTACATTTAATTCATTTCTAAGTTTATTTATAAAATACGAAATCATTCTAAGTCCATCAACGTCAACACCTGAATCTGGCTCATCTAAAATAGCGATCTTAGGCTTTAATAGAAGCATTTGTAAGATCTCTACTCTCTTCTTTTCGCCTCCACTAAAGCCTTCAAATACTCCTCTATTTAACAGAGAATCTGCTATTCCAACTTCTTTGCTAATATTTTTAACTTTTGATATTACCTCCATTACTGAAGCGCTACTATCGCTTACCTTATTATATTCCGCAACCAAGAGTGTTGATAATCTAACCCCCGCTATTTCTATAGGGTTTTGAAAGGCTAAGAAAATACCCTTTTTTGCTTTCTCATGAGGTTCTAAATTAGTTATATCCTCGCCATCCAATACTATCCTTCCCTTTGTAATCTTATATTTGGGATGCCCCATTATTGCTAAGGACAATGAAGTCTTACCGCTCCCATTCGGACCCATTAATGCATGTATTTCTCCGCTCCTAACTTCGAGATTTATACCCCTAAGTATTTCTTTGCCTTCAACTTCTACATGTAAATCTTCTATTTTTAATGTTACCATACTCTATCCTCTCCTTTTATGCTGTTAAATCTTTTTCTATCCAAGGTAAGTCCTCTAAGAAAATTCCACACATGGAATTATTTAGAGCATTTTCTAATAGATTTACTAAATCTTCTAAATACAAATTAAATGAGTTAGGCAAAGAATCCTTAATTTTCAATAAATTTTGCTTTATTTGCAATATTAGATTGAATCCATTTGATATTCTTTTTACACTAGGGAATAGAGCGCTCATCACGATTTCATCCAATACATCATTTATGCTAGTGAAGATCGATTTTAACATATCCGTCTGGCTCGGACTAACCTCAAAGTTGTCTTTAATCTGATAAATTTTTGATACTATATAATCTATATTTATCAAAATAGATATATTAAGTAAAATAAGCGAATTTCTATAATATTCCGTACTACTGGACTGATACTTATTTCCTATTATTCTCCTAAGTAACATCAGATATATTTTCCTTAAATCATCACTATTAGATATACCACTTTGATGAATTGTATGAGAATTAGTTAAAAACTTAGATAATTCATCAATTCTCTTTGAAATGATATTTAATATACGTCTCAGTAAGGATTCAACTCCGACTTTCTCTGTATCTAGTAAGCACTCCAATTTGATTTTTTTCTCTGAACTCTCAACAACCTCCGCTCCAACTAGATGTTTAGAGATGTAGAGAACTTCTTCGAAATCTTTTTTATTGAAATCTTTCTTAGTTTCGAAAACTATTTCATCGAATCCCAAAATATATAGACAAGGGATTATATTAATTAGTGGTTGTTTTAGTGAGTCTACATCGACTAATATTGTCTTCCTCCCCGCATTAGTCTTAGCCTTTTCTGCTATTAACCTTAAGCTACCGTCATCTAAGGCCTCAAGAATTACCTTATCGCCTGGCTTTATGCTCCATTTATTTATCCATTTTTTCGGGAGTGTGATAAATAATGATGAAGAACCTAGTTTCTGGACTTTTCTAGTCTCTATATCCCTTGCTATTTTTTCCTCACTCAAAAATAGTCCCTCTATATTATTTTCTTAAACAGTGTTTATAAAAGTCTTTCAAACTCTTAGAAAAGCTAATACTTAATCTTTTCTTCGTTTTACAGTTATTTTAACTAACCATTTTACTCTTGTAACAGATAAACTATCAATATCAGCGTCTTCTGGTACCTTTATATTTAGAACATATTCCTTATTACTCTTATCTTTACAACTGATTCTCAGACTGTCGTTTTTCACTTTCACATATAATGTAGATGTATCTACATTAGGAACATCGATCAAGTAGTAATAGAAATCCTCAGATTCATAAAAAGTATACAAGGGAACATTATATTTTTCAATTTCCTCTTTAATTTCACTCTCTATCCTCCGAAACTCTTTCTCCATTCTATTTATTTCCTTTTCTATCATCGACTTTACCATGTCATATAAGTCTTTGTATGCTGGCATTGGAGGTCACGCATATGTAGATGGACGCAATCCAGAATAGTTTGGTAGTTCTTGCCTTGTCTGTTGCATTAAACCTTTTATTCTCTCCCTAATTTCCTCGGCTTCTTTAAGTAAGGAGGAAGTGTCCACTTTAAATCCTAACATCTTAGATAATATGTCTAAGGCTACTGCAGCGGCTTCCGGATCAGGTAAGTCTAGGAATGATTCAACTACTATAAGCAAGTTTCTAATTAGTTTTTTAGCGGATTGGAACAAAATAGGAGCATATGGTCCGCTTACGTAACCCTCTACAAATTTCTTCATTAAATTCAAACTATCTAATTCTTTAGCAAAATCCTCAGAACTTGCCACCCAATAGGGAGTTGGTTTTTCCAGATCTAATCTATTAGGCACTGGAACTCCAGTTATAGATATTATTGTCTGTATGCCATATTTTTCGGCATAACTAACAACTAAATTTGCTAAATGGTTTATACTATTTGCTGGAATTGCGATCCAAGAGTGAAGTAAAAGGAAATTATCATAGTGATATAAACGTATAGGTGACTTAGCTACTCCGTTAACTACATGAGAAATGGGAGGCAAATGTTTATTTGAATAAATTTCTCCATACTCTCTCAAATTTAAGTAATTAATCAGAAATTCTCCAGATATACTACCTACTAATCCGGCATCTGGTAAGCTCACTAATAAATATGAGGGTCTACCTATCTGGGGAACATATCTTTCCCTAACTTCAAATACCTCGCTCAATCTACCCACCCTTTATTTTTTCAATATACTTTTCCGGGCTAAGTAGTTTTTCTTTTTCTTCAGATAACTTAGACGCCTTTAACTTGAAAATCCAGCCTTCACCATACGGATCCTTATTTATTATCTCTGGATGCTCAAGTAATTTATTGTTTACCTCAACTATTATCCCACTTAATGGAGAGAAAATATCTGCAGCAGCTTTAACAGATTCTATAACTCCTACAGATTCTCCAGCTTTCACTTCCTTCTGCAGTTGAGGTAATTCAATTCCTACTATATCTCTTAACTTCTTTTGTGCGTAATCAGTTATTCCAATTACTGCCACGTTATCATTAGAAAGCACCACCCATTCGTCAGTCTCTGTGTATAATCTATCTGTCAGAACTACGTATCTACCTACTTTCATTTCATTCATATAATATTCACCTAGATAAATGGAAACTCATCGATTTTTATATCATACTGTTTACCCCTAATTTCGCCAGTTAAACTATAGCCGAGGTAGAAGTACTTGGGGTTTACATAACCCATACCTATAACTCTATTTAAGTAAGGGGAAAAAGTACTACTCGTCACATAACCTACTTCATTTCCAATTGAGTATATTTTAGATTGATGCCTAGGTATAGTTCTCTCACCTTTTCTCATCTTAAAGCCTATCCTAACTTTATCAATACCACTCCTTATACGTTCAACTAAACTATCCTTTCCTATAAAATCCTTTTCTAACGAGAAAACCCAATATCTGGCCTCAACTGGAGTAATGGTCTCATCAATATCCTCCCCGTAAAGGACAAAGCCCATCTCTTGCCTTAAACTATCTCTTGCAATCAAACCGGCAGGCTTTATTCCGATTTTCACTAAATCCATCATTAGTTGTCTACCAACATCTAATGTAACCCAAACTTCTAACCCATTTTCGCCTGTCCAGCCAGATCTACTTATTAAAAAAACGTCATATCCCATAAATCTAGTATTAAGCTTAAATTCTAATTGCTTTAATTCATTTTTACCCAAAATCTCCTCTAATTTCCTACCTTGTATGGCAATCATACCATATTTGAATGTTAGATCTTCCACATCCAAATTTGAATTTGATTTTATCCAATTTACAATTTTTTCTCTATTTATTGCATTTGTTACAATTAACCATTCATTCTCAGATACTTTATAAACCATGACATCATCTTTAAAACCAGCTTTATCATTCAAAAATGCAGTAGGTCCTATCATAATTCCAGAATTCGCCTTATTAACTTCCTTAGCTACTAACATCTCAAACTCCCTTGGATTGCCTTTAACCCTTAGTCTGCCCATATGAGATAAGTTAAAAAACGCTACTGAATTTCTCACACACATATGCTCTTCTGCATAACTGGTGAAGCTCATTGGCATTTCCCAACCAGCAAACTCTCCAAAATTTGCTCCCAACTTTTCCTCAACGTCATGAAAAGGTGAAACAAACATATATTAAAAATGCATTAAAGTTGTATTAAGGCTTATGTATAAGCATCCTTGGCTTCCAAACCTAGACCTAACAGATGAGATGTTGAAAGAGATAGGAGTAAACTCCCTTGACGACTTATTCAATGATATACCGGCTGAAATCAAAATAAATAGATTATTAAAAGTAGCAAAAGACAAACCACTATCAGAATATGAAATTGAAAAAGAAATTTATGAAAAAGTGAAGAAGAACGTAGAACTTGAAGCACCACCTTTCATTGGGGCTGGTATTTGCCCCCATTACATCCCTAATGCCGTAAAATTTATCATAGGCAGATCAGAATTTTATACATCCTATACTCCGTATCAGCCAGAAATTTCTCAAGGCATATTACAAGCATTGTTTGAATATCAAAGTTTAATGGCTGAACTACTAGAGATGGATGTAGTCAACGCTTCAATGTATGATTGGGGTTCTGCACTAGCTGAGGCCGTATTAATGGCTAATAGAATAAATGGAAAAAAGACTGTCCTAGTACCTGAAAATGCTAACCCATTTCATAAAGAAGTAATGAGAACATGGATACAAGGAAAGGGAATAAAAATAGAGGAAGTTAAGTATGATAAGAATTCCGGCGAAGTTGATATAGAGGATCTGGAGAAGAAATCTAGTAGTAATGATGTATCTGCAATATATGTACAACAACCAAATTTCTTTGGGATTTTTGAAAGTAACATTGAACATATTATTGACGTTGCTAAGCATAAAAAAGCTTTAAGTATTATTGGAGTTAATCCGCTTTCACTTGGTCTAATAAAACCACCGGGAAGCTATGAAGCTGACATAGTTGTAGGTGATGGTCAAGAACTAGGACTTCCGTTAAATTTTGGAGGACCTTTAATGGGGATATTTGCAGTAAGATGGGATATGGGATTGGTAAGGCAAATGCCAGGTAGGATAGTGGGAATTACAAGAGACGTAAATAACAATATGGGATTTACGCTGATTCTTCAAACTAGAGAACAATTCATCAAGAGGGAAAAGGCAACCTCTAATATAACTACAAATGAAGCCTTGTTAGCGTTAGCTAATGCTGTCTATTTAAGCTTATTAGGAAAAGAGGGAATAAGAGAACTTGCAGAGGAGATTTACTTCAGAAGTCACTATGCTGCTAAAAGGCTAACTGAAATAGATAACGTAATTATGCCATTTACTTCAGACTTTTTCGAAGAATTTGTAATTAAATTCCCTATAGAATATAATATAATAAATGACAAATTGAAAGAAAGAAAACTACAAGGTGGATTAAAATTGTCTATTCATACATCTCTCTTTTGTGTAACAGAGGTTCATGATAAAAAGTCAATAGATCTATTAGTATCAACGATACAAGAGGCGATAAAAAGTGTGGAGACAAGCTAAATGGAATGAGCCTTTAATATTCGAGCTAAACAAAAGTGGTGCAGCTAGACAAGGTTTCTTGATAAATAAGGACGAGGAGATAAGAAGTCAGATTAAGGAAATGAAAATACCTAAAAATCTCCTAAGGGAAAATGAGCCAGATCTACCAAGTTTAAGTGAGCTAGAAGTAGTAAGACATTTCGTAAGACTATCTCAGATGAATTTTGGAGTAGATATTGGAATTATGCCACTAGGCTCATGTACAATGAAATATAATCCAAAGATTGAGGAGAAAGCTACAGCAATTACGGAATTTCATCACCCCTTAGAGGATGAAGACTATATTCAAGGAATACTAGAGATGATTTACGAACTTCAGAACTGGTTTAGCGAAATAACCGGCATGGACGAATGTAGTTTACAAGTGCCGGCTGGATCTGCTGGTGAGTTCGCAGGAGTCCTAATGATTAAAAAGTACCATGAGGAGCACAATAGAAATTATAAAGATACAATACTGGTCGCAGATACTGCTCATGGAACTAATCCTGCAAGTGCAGCAATGGCTGGATACAAAGTTATGTATGTAAAATCAAATGCAGAAGGACTAGTAGACATGGATATCTTAAGGGAGATCGTAAACGATAAAACTGCCGGCTTCATGCTAACTAATCCAAATACGTTGGGATTATTTGAGGAGAATATCCTAGAAATCTCCAAGATAATACATTCTACAAATGCTGTATTGTACTATGATGGAGCCAATTTAAATGGAGTGTTAGGTATTGCGAGGCCAGGAGATATGGGATTTGATATTGTACATTTAAACCTCCATAAGACATTCGCTGTTCCACATGGAGGAGGTGGACCTGGGGCAGGCGCAATTTGTGCAAAGGGTGAACTCGTTAATTACCTCCCATATCCGATGGTAGAGAAGGTAAATGGAAAGTATAAGTTAAGCAAGATTCCGAAGAATAGTATTGGTAAAATAGCTACATTTTACGGCAACGTTGGTAATTTAGCGCGTAGTTTTGCATACATATTAGGATTAGGACCTCAAGGTATTCAAATGATAGGAAAAATGAGTACTTTAGCGACTAATTATCTCATAGCTAAGTTAAGAGACGTTAAAGAACTGGAGTTAATTGCGCCAAATAGGCATAGGAAGCACGAGGTAGTATTTAGCGTGAAACAGTTGATGGAAAATTATGGAGTAAGTGCTAACGATGTTGCTAAAGCCTTACTCGATAATGGATTTTACGCTCCAACCATATACTTCCCACCAATTGTCGAAGAAGCACTAATGATAGAGCCTACGGAAACTGAGACTAAAGAAACTTTAGATATGTTTGCCGAAACTCTTAAGAAGATTGTGAATGATGCTAAAATAAACCCAGAACAAGTTATGAAAAGCCCTAATAATACAAGTATTGCAAGATTAGATCAAGCTTATGCTAATCATCCTTCAACTATAACGCCAACATATAGAGTGTTAAGGCTGAGGAGGTTAGGTAAAATAGATTACCTTAAATAATAGATGAGAAAAGTATAGATATGTAACCAAGATAAGGTATTGAAAATGTAAAGTTACCAAACTCTACTATCTTCCCCACAACTAAATTTTTTGGGATCCCACTAGCTGGCTCTAGTCCGATCCTATTATCTGGTATTGGGTTAGTTATTTTATCTACTCCTTGAGTAATGTAATAACCGTTATCTGTAGCTATAACTCTATGAATTACGTAATTGTTGAAATACGGAGATTTATATATTATCACGTTACCTTCATTAATGGATATTGGCTTAACGTAAAAAGTCAGCGCACCGTTTTGAAATATTGGATACATTGAAACTCCTTCTACACTCGCACTTTGCACAATGTTAGAAAACATTAGAATGTAAATTAATGCAATAAATAAGATAATGATTATATCACTCTTCTTCATCTTCATCTAAATCACTTAAGTCTAATTCTATAACCTCCCCTTCATTAGCTTTTTCCTCAGAGTCCTTAGATTCTATTTTCTTAACGCCCTTCTTACCTTCAATCTCTACCGAGGAACCTCCCGCCTTTATCTTAGATACCACAGATTTCCATTTATGACCGCAATTCGGACAAACAAAAGAACCCATAACTGTTATTGTAATTCTGCCGTAAGAATCTGGAAGAGGTGAAACTAGCTGCCATGTTTTCTGTGCTTTCTCTGCCTTTGTCCCACAATTTGGACAAACGTATGGATCAATTTGTTTCTTTTTTGGCATCAGTTCTATAATCTCGTTAAAGGATTAATAAATATCTGTATAATTACTGCCATAAATAAGAATATAATTCCTGAGTATATAATTCTAAACTTCCCTTTATAAACAATAAATAAAGTAACGCATAAAGATATCAAGACTAATAGTGCAATAAAAAAAGAAGGTGAGTATATTAAACCCACCAGATGAGGAGCCAAAGACCATGCAACTAGAAATAGCCTTTCATTACTTATCTTATCTTTGAAAAATCTAGAGTAAATAGGAGAAAGTAAACCATATGCTAAAAATACTATTGAGGCCATACTAGGGGCTAACATTTAATTATTGGTAGTTCATCAACAGTAAATATGATTAACCGTTTTTCCATAGAGAAGGTTAAGGGATTAGAAATCGTAGATTCTAGAGGTAATCCCACTATAAGAGTTTTCATAAGAACTAGTGATGGTGTCGAATCCTTTGGAGACGCACCAGCAGGGGCTTCTAAAGGGACAAGAGAGGCGGTAGAAGTTAGGGATGAAAATGGGCTTACAGTAAAGAGGGCAGTAGACATTGTAAATTACATAATAGATCCTGCATTACATGGAATTGATGTAAGAGAACAAGGGATAATCGACAAATTACTAAAAGATATAGACTCCACTGAGAATAAGTCTAAATTAGGAGGAAACACAATAATTGCAACATCAATAGCTGCATTAAAGACTGCTTCTAAGGCCTTAGGTCTAGAGGTTTTTAAATACATATCTGGGCCTAGATTACCTAAAATCCCAATACCTTTACTTAATATAATAAATGGCGGTTTACATGCTGGAAATAAGCTAAAAATACAAGAATTCATTATAGTGCCAATTAAGTTCAATACTTTTAAAGAAGCTCTTTTCGCTGCGATAGACGTTTATAGAACCCTAAAAGGGTTAATAACGGAGAGGTATGGTAAAATTTACACAGCAGTTGGAGATGAAGGGGGATTCTCTCCACCTTTAGAAGATACTAGAGAGGCCTTGGATCTAATATATACTTCCATAAATAATGCAGGTTATGAAGGAAAAATATATATGGGAATGGATGCTGCAGGGAGCGATTTCTACGATAGTAAAAAAGAGAAATATATAATTGATGGTAGAGAATTGGATCCTAATCAATTACTTGAATTTTATCTTGACTTAGTTAAACAATATCCCATAGTGTACTTGGAAGATCCGTTTGAAGAGAACTCTTTTGATATGTTTAGCCAACTACAAAATAAGCTGAGTTCAACAATAATTACTGGAGATGACCTATATACTACAAATATAAAATATCTAAAAATAGGTATAGAAAAGAGATCGACTAAGGGTGTTATAGTTAAGCCTAATCAAGTCGGTACAATATCTGAGACGTTTGAATTTACTAATTTGGCTAGGAGAAACTCAATGAAGTTAATAACAAGTCATAGAAGTGGAGAGACTGAGGACAATTTCATAGCAGACTTTGCGGTGGGAATTGAGTCAGATTTCATAAAGGTTGGTGCACCGGCGAGAGGAGAGAGAACTAGCAAATATAATAAGCTATTAGAAATAGAAAATAAATTTGGATTAGAATACGAAGGAAAATATTTTTATCTTTAAGGTAATAATATGCCTAAGATCACGAGGAAAATTGCTATCCCCAGTAAGAACAATATGAACTCCTTCGTTGACATTGATGGAACAGCTCTAGCTGCCTTCGTTAAGCCGTAAATTACACTACCTATTATAATAATTAACAAAAGAGCAAAGCCTATAATAACTAATATATAGCTTATTGGTTCTATGTTTATGTTGCTCAGTAGATGAGAAAACTGCGAAGATACATTACTAAGAGCTTGAATTGACATAACTCTACTCGAAATATTAATTAATGTTCACTATGCTTTTTAAGCTTGGTCACATAATATTTCCTGCTAATGATGAAGGTTAAAAGCTCCTATTAGATGACGAATCTCCGCTATCTGAAGAGCCCCAATCTTTATAAGTATTACTTAAAAGACCAAATATTTTTGAGGAGTATTACCATGCCCGTATCGTACGAAGTACTAACGAAATTTATTGGACAAAAGGTTAAAGACATTTATGGAAGGGAGTTCGGATATCTCATCCATGTATACAGTGAGATAGATGGAAGTATAACTGGGATTGAGGTAGCACAAGGTTCTTCTATCATGACCATGGGACCAGAAAGGATAAAGGTAGATGGGGATAGTATACTAATTCTTCCAGATTGGAAAGCAGAAGCGCTAAGAATATTAAGTTTAATGGAAAAGATTAGAAAAAGGCAGAGGGCATTAGAGGAATTATACAATAAGCAAGAGATTCCTAAAAGTGATTATGATGAGATGAAAAGGAAACTGGATACAGAGATGTTAAAGCTAAAGGATGATCAGAATAAGCTAAAAGGAAAATTAAAATCTAGACTTAACGACATAGAAGATCAATTAGCTCATATAGATAAAGCAGTAATCTCATTAAAAATGAGTTATATCTCATCTGAGATTCCGGAAAATGCGTACAAAGGTTCAATAGAAGTTCTAAGACAATCAAAGGATAGTTACACTCTGGAAAGAGACGATATTAGGAAAACTTTAGATAGATTAGACTCGTTGGATAAGGAATCTATAGAACTTAAGCCTTTAGGCTCATTGTCTACATCACAACAAGGTGAGGTAAAGAGTGATCAATCCAAATCGGAAATACCATTGCCAATACCGGTAAAGGTAATAAATACTCTTTAGCTAAATTAGTGAGTTAGGATGTTTGATAAGTTACCATTTATTTTTAACAACGAGAAGAGGCGAAAGGCTCAACTAGGTAAGATACTCACTGAAATATCATTAAAATTAAAAGATCAACAGACTAGATTAGAAGAGGCCATAAGAAGATTAAAGGATAGAGATAAGGAATTGTTCGAGAAAGTAGTAAGAGCCCAAGTAGAAGGAGATGATGCAAAAGCGAAAATATATGCACAAGAAATAGCTGACATCAGAAGAATAATAAAAGTAATTTACACAGCATTCCTCGCTATCGAGAAAGTTAGACTAAAACTAGATACCGTGCAAGAACTGCAAGGTGTTTCTTTGGTATTATATCCCGTTGCTAAAATATTAGGCGATTTGAAGGATCAAATAAAAGGGATCGCTCCAGAAGTGGCAATAGCCTTAGACTCTATTATAAGTAGCGTAAACGGAATAGCAGTAGAAACGGGTGCAATAAACGATAGAGGAGTAGTTCCTGCAGTAGTAGATGAACAAGCTAGGCAAATTTTAGACGAAGCACAAAAAATGGCTGAAGTTAAAGTTAGGGAATTATTACCAGATCTACCACATCCACCAGTAGAGCAATCGTCAAGGGCGTCACAAGCTAAACCCACAATAAGGAAGATCACTGAAAGAGAACTATTGGATTACATAGTAAATAATGGTGGCTTCCTAGATATAGAACACTTTAGCAAAGTATATGGTGTTGAAAAACAAGAAGTAGTAAAGCTTCTTGAAGCATTAAAGAATAAGGGACTAATAGCGGTGGAGAGTTAATAAGAGGGTACATAGATGAGTGCACAAGTAATGTTAGAAGATATGGCTAGAAAATATGCTATTCTTGCAGTAAAGGCTGATAAGGAGGGTAAGGTAGAGGATGCAATAACGTATTATAAGAAGGCTATAGAAGTTTTAAGTCAAATCATAGTCCTCTATCCAGAATCAGTGGCAAGAACTGCGTATGAGCAGATGATTAATGAATATAAGAAAAGAATAAGTTACTTGGAAAAGGTCTTGCCAGCATCTAGTGATGGTAGTGGAGACAATACAAGTCCGCCAGAGGAAGTAGTAATTACAGAGAAGCCAAAGGTCTCATTTAAGGACATAGTGGGTTTAGATGATGTAAAAGAGGCATTAAGAGAAGCAATAATATATCCAACTAAGAGACCAGACCTATTCCCATTAGGCTGGCCAAGAGGAATCTTATTGTATGGTCCTCCCGGTTGTGGTAAAACTATGATAGCTGCAGCTGTAGCAAACGAGATAGACTCAATTTTCATGCAATTAGATGCTGCCTCAGTGATGTCAAAGTGGTTAGGAGAAGCAGAGAAGAATGTAGCAAACGTATTCAAAATGGCTAGGGAAGAATCTAAAAAGCAAAACAAGCCCGCAATAATATTTATAGATGAGTTAGACGCATTGCTAGGAGTTTACTCTACGGAGGTAGGAGGAGAAGCAAGAGTAAGAAACCAATTTCTAAAGGAAATGGATGGACTTTTGGACAAATCTGAAAACTATAAAGTATATGTTATAGGTGCCACGAATAAGCCTTGGAGGTTAGACGAAGCCTTCTTAAGAAGATTCCAGAAGAGAATATATGTACCATTACCAGATTACGAACAAAGACTATCATTATTCAAATATTATACCTCGAAGATTAAATTAGATACTGAAGTAAGCCTTGAAGAGTTGGCTAAATTAACTGAAGGATATACCGCCAGTGATATTAGGGATATAGTTCAGGCTGCACATATAAAAGTCGTTAAAGAAATGTTTAAGAATAATTTAGGTGAACCAAGAACAATTACGCTCCAAGACTTTAAGGATATATTAAAAGTAAGAATGCCAAGCGTTAATCCAGAATTAATAAAAGCTTATGAGGCTTGGACAGAGAAATTTAAGGCATTATAGAAACTCAGTTACCCCAGAGTTTACCTCATCTTTTCGGATTGGCATGACTTTCATCATTCACTGCTTAGCATATAAGTTACTATATCTTTTACGTATTTACCCGTTGATTTACTACTACTAATTCTCTTTAAAATCTTTTTATGATCATATTTTGTCCTTTCTTTCCAAATTTCCACAGCATCTAAAAGCCTTACTTTGGCTTCATAGTGATATTTACATAATCCATCCTTATACTGCTCCAGATCACAATACTTACACTTAACAATTTTTATAAGACCTAACGCTTTAGCTAATGACTCTCCTACTTTATCCTTATTTACCTTGTATTCCTCTATGAATTTATTTAATTTTTCTATGTTTTCTTTAATCACTTTGCTTTCCAAAACTTTGCCAGTCTTTATCATTTCTAATTTACTTTCCATATCTGCAGTCATCCTAACATCAACTATATCTGGGAAAAATTTGTTTAATATTTCAGCAATATAGAATCCCAATTTTGTAGGAATTATGTATCGCCCATTGTTAGTTAAATATTTTCTCTTTACTAAGATCTCGATTATTCTTCCTCTAGTGGCTTCTGTACCCAAATTAGAAGACTCCATCCATTTGAGTAATGAAACCTTTGTATACCTAGAAGTGGGCTTGCTTAAACTAATATTTACTTTTCCATCTACTATTTTACCCTCATCACCTTTTGAGAGAAATATTGGTTTATCTTCTTTTACATTATGAAAGTGATATATATCTAGCCAATTTCTTTCTAGTATTTTTGTATATGAGACCGTAAACTCTAATGGGAAATCACTAACTTTCAAGGTGTAAATAGTATTAGATAATTTAGCATCAGCAGATACTGACCCCAAAAATCTTCTTGCTATTAAGTCATATATCTTGAATTTGCTATTAGGTAAGTTTTTGGGAGCTTCACCAGTAGGGTGGATTGCGGGGTGTGCAGGATCATCCTTAATGCCCTGCTTAACTACATATTTCCCCCCAGTGATTTTCCTTACTAAATCAACTAGTTTCCTATACGAACTGTTCTCTAAGCCTTTGATTATATTATAAATGCTGATAGTTGATGGAATTTTTTGACTGTTAGTTCTTGGGTAACTTATTAGACCGTCCAAATAAAGATCTTCTGCTATACGTTCTACGTTATATGGGGATATACCATATATTCTGCCAGCTTCTATTTGGAGATCAGTAAGATTAAATGGAGAGGGTCTTTCTAATAACCTAACCCTATTTTCAACTTCAACAACTTTTACTGTTTTATTTATTAGTTTGTTTAAGAATTCCTTTGCTTCGGTAATTTTTTCGAATTCCTTATTTACCTTAATGTTTAATGAATAATCTTTAATTTTCACGATAATTGAAACGGTAAATTTAGGTAGGGGAATAAATAGGTTTCTTTCAATTTCCGAGTTGACAACTTGAACTAGAGTTGGACTTTGAACCCTACCCGCACTTAATATCACTCTTTTCTTTGCGAAATCTTGTAGAGAGATCATAAGAGCCCTACTAACGTTAATTCCCCATAGCCAGTCAATTTTATGTCTGGCTATTCCAGCGTTTATCATATCGTAATCTAATGCAGAAATGTTTCTAAATGCAGATAATATATCACTTTTAGTCAGTGCTGAAAATTTCATTCGTTTAGCCTTCTTAATATCGCCTAGATTTTTGATTATTAAATAGCCGATTACAGAACCTTCTATATCGTAATCACAAGCATTGATAAAACCTAAAGCATACTTGCTAAGAGATGAGATAAGTTGATAGTACCTTTTTGTATAGTAACTATTCTTATCAATTTCCCATAGAGGTTTCCAGTCCGCATCATATACCGGAAAACCGCTCTCGCCTTTTAACCCAAAAAGATGTCCTGCTGCAGGAACTATAACATATTTGCTGCTATTGTGATCTTTTATTATCCAATAACTAACGTTATATTTTCTACACAAAATAGGCTTCTCTGAAAGAGCTTCTGCGATTTTTTTAGCAGCTTTTGATTTTTCTGCAATTATAAGGTAATAGTTGTTTACATTACATAAATTCATCTTATTTAACTCTTTCTAAGAGATAATAAAATTATTTTTCCATTTGGTAATCTTCTTCTAATAGTTATTGGAAGAACTCCTCTCCTAAACTCCTCCTCAGCTATACTTATAACATCAGTCGAACTTAAGTTATTTATATCAATTAATGCTGGTGCACCCATGGCTAATTGTAATGCTCTAGCACTTATTACTCTGGCAATCTCGTATCTAGTTAGTCTATTCTGCCATAAGGAAATAAAAACTTCATTAAAATGTAAATCTTGGGACAAAATTTCATCCCTCTCTAATCCCATAAAACTTCAACTTTTAACTCTTCCGGCAACTTACATTCTCTTGGAACCTCAAATTCAACATTCTTTTTAAGTATTTCACCCATACTACCAACTAATCTTCTAATTGCCCTATCGTCAACTACACCTAAAATTCCTATTCTTACTATTTTATCCCTTAACTCCCCCATACCCTTAGAAATCTCTATGTTTCTCTTTTTTAACTCTGACATAAATGTATCTAGAGGGATAGGAGGAAACGCCGCAACTACCGTATTAGAAAAGTTAGTATCATTTCCTAACAGTTTAAATCCCATCTCCAACATCACTTCCCTTAAATACCTTGCACAAGCTTCATGTCTCTTCCATCTATTTTCTATTCCTTCCTTATCCAGCAATTCAGCAGCCCTTCGAGAAGCAAAAAACGCACCCACAGTAGGAGTAAATGGCGTTTCTCCCTTATCCTGAAACTTCAAGTGAAATGATAAATCGAGATAACTAGGTAAATCTGACTCTACCAGTTCATTCACACCCTCCTCAGACAACGCAGCAAATCCGACCCCGGGTATACTTGCTAAAGCCTTCTGGCTGCCAGTTACTACACAATCAATTTTCCATTGATTAACATAAAGCGGATAAGCTGCAAACCCTGATACTGAATCGACAAGAAGCTTTAACCCTACGCCTTTTACAACATCAGCTATCTTTTTAAGGTCTCTAAATGCTATACCAGTACTAGTTTCATTGTGAACTAACGCTACTGTGGTAGCATCTTTATTTTCCTCAATAGCCTTTTTTATTTCCTCAACAGTGAAGGATTCTCCCAATTTTTTCTGATAACTAATTACTTTTGCTCCACGTCTAATTAGCGATTCTTCTAATCTATGTCCAAATTCACCATAAGGAAATGTTATTACTTTCTCCTCTCTTTTCACTAACGAATAGACCATAGACTCTACTGCTAAAGTGCCGGAGCCGCTTAGTAGCGCTACACGAGTAGATCCAAAGTGTTTATTCATTAAAAACTCCAATGTTTTTACTGTTTCTCTAAATTTCTCCGATCTATGATTCACTAAATTAAGAGAGGCTTGTAAAACACTATACGGCACATTAACTGGACCGGGAATTAACATCATTTGAGAACACCGATTTCCTTTAAAGCAGTAATGAGATTATCTGTTGTAACTACCGCAACTCTATGCTGTGCTTCTTTAGTTTGGGCACCAATGTGAGTAGTTACTATCACTCTCTCGTGTCTTAATAATTTAATCTCCCAATCTTCTTTAGGTGGTTCATTCCACAAAACATCTGTAGCGTAAGTTAAGTGTTTTTTATCAATATATTCTAGTAATGCTTTCCCATCTATCACTACAGCTCTACTGGTGTTGATTATGATTGCATTATCTTTAATGTAATTAAATGTATCTTTGTTAAGGATTGGCTTAGCATCTTTACCTACTGTAACATGAAAGGTTATCACATCTGAGTTCTTTAGTAATTCTTCTAAACTTTCAGCTACTCTGACTCCAACTATATTCGCCTTTTCCTTTATATTAATAACGTCATATGCAATTACGTTCATATCTAATGCCTTACATACCTTAGCTACTTTGGTACCTATTCTACCGAATCCAACAATACCTATTGTCTTCCCTGCTAATTCAATTCCCTCTATCTTCTTGAATATGCCACCCTTTGCCATATTCATGGAATCATATAGTTTTCTAGCTGCGGCGATAAGTAATCCTATAGTAAGTTCTGCTGCAGAATCTGTAGAAGCCCCGGGCGCATACACAATTTTTATATTTCTCTTAGACGCCTCCTCTGTATCTATATTGTCTAGTCCTATCCCAGCTCTGGCTATAATCTTAAGATTAACACCATAACGGATTATCTCCTTGTCTACCTTAGTTCTGCTTCTTACTATTAAAACTTGGTACTGGTCTATTATCTTTAGTAATTCCTCTCTTGTGATTTCGGGCTTATAATCGACAATTAGTCCATTATTTTGTAAAGTTCTTATCATATATTGATCTACTGGATCAGTTATTAATACTTTGAAATCTAATTTGCCTATAGAGTTTACACCTTGTATAGTCTCCATACTTATCACCCAGAACTTTCAAGAATGTGATTCTAGTTTAACATGATGATGAGAATGAGCTTGAGAAAGATGAAAAGAATAAAATAATAATAAGATAAAATTTACTTAAAAATTGAGTAAATTCAGACTCCCCTTTCAGTGTACCAGTATTTTGCATGATGAGTCATATCAAAGTCTAATTACTGGTTTATATTTTTTATTGCTACTTAACTATAGTATTGGTCTCCTTGTACCATATAAACAAATCCAATATACCGACGCTCATATTTAAATTAGAAGCGATACTTTTCAAAATATTCTCAAAAGATATATAGAGGCTTTTTGATAATTGTTTAACGTTAGTTTCTCCTATTGCGCCTATTCTCCTCATAAAATCTATTATATGTCTATCAATAATTGCAAGATCGAAATATCCAACATTTCTAAGAAAATGACTGGCTTCTTTCATTCCTATTCCTTTTATATTTAGCAGCCTTTCCCTAGCCAATTGTTGGTCTTCATCCGCTAAAGGCTTTATCTCCTCTTTTAACCTTCCATAAACCTTCTCTCTAGCCATAATAATATATTTTGCTTTTAAATTATAAAATCTATACTTACACGATTTAAGAATGTTTCTGATTTCCTCCTCATTGGCATAATAGATTTTTTGCCCCAAACAGTTTAGGGCTTGATAGGCCGAAATGAAAGACGAGTTGGCAGTTAACAAGCATAGCGTGAGTTCTCTAAACCATACTTCCTCATTTGATAGATTATTTAACCTAAATTCATCAACTCTTTCCAGAACTCTTGCTCTTACTTTTGGATTTTGAACTAGACTTCTTAGCACGCTTTTTACTCCTCTTTCTCTTCTTTTTAACCCTCTTTACACTTTCCTTCTTTTCAGGAATAGGTGGATTAATATCTGACATCGATATTATCTTAGTACCATCATAGGTATAGAACATCAGGAACGCTAAATCTCTTTTAACCAGAACTCCACCAATGATATTGCCCATATTTACGTCTATTGAAGTAATCTGAATCTGATCTCCATTTACAACTTGAGGAACGCCTATAGAAATTACATTTAAGGGGCGAGAGAATTGAAAGTCTAACTTGAATTTACCATTGATATATTTCTCATTATCACCCTCAATTATTACAACGTCGTTAGACTCATCGGGAATTATTGATTCTAAATCACGAATACCGTCTATAATCTCAGCTTCCTTGGTCTTCCGTAAAGTATAAAGTACAACTATATCGTTTATTTTTAAAGGTTCTAGCTTATAATACGATGCTAAGTTCATCTAATAAATACACCTCTTCTTAGACTATAAAGTCTTTTAAAGTAGACAAAGGTATAACGTCGAGAATAAAAATTTAAGTTAATTTGTATGAAGTGGTAATGGATGTAAGATGAGTATTAAAAATAGAGGCTCAAACGCGTATGGACATTTAGGATGGCTAACAGTATATTGCAGAATATGCAATAGGAAACTAATAATAGGCACAGACATCCTCTACAAATGTCCAAAATGTGAAAAGAAGTATTCAGCTTATTTCTGCGAAGCAGATAAGAGAGGATTAAAGGGGAAATGCCCATACTGTGGAACTGAGTTGGTACCAATTTTATGATAGTAACAAATTACAACATAAATGGTCTAAATTTTTCTGTAATTTATGAGAATGAAAGAGTAATTATATATATGGATGTAAATAAGGAGATAAAGGTAAATAAACGTGCAAAAGATGAAGAAAGAGTAATATATATGGATGTAAATAAGGAGATAAAGAATGGAATATTGAGAAAATTAATAATATGTAACACTAAAATTTCATCCTATATTTGTAATGCGATAGTTGAAATTACTACTAAGAATATATATGAGGATTTGCTTCTAAACCTTTATAATGAAGTACTAGAGGTTTCCGAGATGGTTATATAAAAACCTTGTGACCTTAATCTACTATTAACTTCTCTCATAATCTCAACAACATATGTTGCATTGTTCGACATTATCTTAAGTGACGCATTCATATCTTTTGAAAGCTGAGAACTGAAGTAGATCAAGAGTAGAGTATCTTGATTGGGAGCGCAAATGTATGACGCTCCTATTTTTACCGGCTCACACAAATCCTTAAATACGTCATTAATAGATTGTGACAAGTATTTTATTCTAAAAGGATCTTCAGCTAAAACCTTAAATCCTACTTCAAACATTTTTCTCACTTCTTCTTGTTAATATTTATTTTCTTAACCGGAATTTTAAGTTGTTCGAAAATTCTTTTTACAATTACTACGTGTTTATCATCACCATCTATTAGCTTTAACTTTAACTTTCTATACTTCATTACTAGTACCGTTTTCCCATCATTAATTACAATTATCCTACCCATTACACGTCCATATATATTCCTTAAAAGAAAAAGATAAACGTAGACACCTTTATTTGGGATGTTTACAATCTTTGCCTCACCTACCTTATATGTGGGTCTTACTGGTTTCCCTGGCAATTCTATCTGTTGTATTGATCCATTTGAGTCTACCTTGAATAAAAAGGTTCTTACTACGTGCTTACCTTTCTTGCTCTTCGAATTTTCTAATAATACCTCCATTCGCTCTCACACTCTTTAAGGACTCAATTATTCCATTCAAATCCATCTTATCCTCTAAGTATGTATCTATGAGAACTTCATTCTTAAAGAATATTCTCATAAAAGTCTTTCTTAAATTTAAACTAGAATATCTGTATAAATCTAGTAGCATTTTTTGAATTTTAATTCTTTTCTCTATAATACTGAGCTTCTCGTTAAGAAACCCATCCAGATCTTTTTCTTTATGTATAGCCTCAAAGGCATACTCAGCTGAGATAGCTGATGGCCTTATTCCCTCACCGCTCAGTGGGAAGACAAGTCCTCTTGCCTCCCCTATCCTTAACTTCTTATTTTTAACACTCCCAATACTAATAGGGGCTCCTCTGATATCCTTAACTTCGAAATTCTTAAACCTCTTCCTTAAATAATAATTAAGCAATTCTTTCGAATTCTTGTATTCCAAAAAACCAGCTCCGATATTATATTCGTTTTCTTTGCTAGGAAATATCCAATAAAAACCGGTATAACGGGTATTAAATTCCAATATAGCCTCATCGTCAAACTCCTCAGTTTCTATTATAGCTCTAGTAGTATAAACTACCTCTCTATCCATTGGATAAGGCCCTCTACTATCTATTACGTAATCAAATTCTTTAGCGTTATTATCATGGGTTACTATTACTTTTGAACTTTTTCGCATATCGTTTATCCACTTCCATTTATCAATAACTAGCCACTTAGTATGTCTATATTCAACGTCATAAATTTTTTCGCCATCTATATAAAAGGAGAATCTCCTTATACCAAAAGTTTCCTTCCAATTAAAGGGAGGAGTATAGATGTTTGGGACTATATCTCCACACGGTTTAACGTAATGTTGATTAATATCAAAGATTGTGACTTCATAGTTAATCCTTGAGAGTAAGTACGCTAACGTAGAACCTGCGACTCCCCCTCCCAGAATTGCTATTCTCATTACGAAATTTTATAAGCTATTCGAATTTATATTTATATAAAAACGTCTGTATAGGTGGTCAATTATTGTTAAACCAAGATGAAATTTTAAAGAAGATGGAAGAGTGGCCAAAACACTATAACCCTAAGGAAATTGAGGAAAAATGGCAAAAGATATGGCTAAGTGAGGAATATTGGAGAGACGTATTTAGATTCAGAGATGAGGACGATAAAGCACCAAGATTTGTTATTGATACTCCTCCCCCTTTTACTAGCGGAGAACTTCATATGGGGCACGCGTATTGGGTTACAATAGCTGATACTATAGGTAGGTTTAAGAGATTAGAAGGATATAATGTACTATTACCTCAAGGATGGGACACACAAGGTTTACCTACTGAACTAAAAGTGCAATATAAGTTAGGAATCCCGAAAGATAATAGGCAACTATTTCTCCAGAAATGTATAGAATGGACAGAAGAAATGATTAAGAAAATGAAGGAGGCAATGATTAGACTAGGTTATAGGCCAGAATGGGAAAGATTTGAATATAAGACATATGAGCCAAAATATAGAAAAATTATCCAGAAAAGTCTTATTGACATGTATAAAATGAATTTAATTGAGATGAGAGAAGGCCCAGTAATTTGGTGCCCTAAGTGTGAGACTGCATTAGCACAAAGTGAAGTAGGTTACTTAGAGAAGGAGGGAATTCTTGCCTATATAAAATTTCCATTAAAAGAAGGAGGAGAAATAGTAATAGCGACTACCAGACCTGAATTACTAGCTGCTACACAAGCTATCGCCGTAAATCCAATGGATGAAAGATATAAGAATTTAGTAGGAAAAATAGCATTGGTACCAATATTTAATATCGAGGTCAAAATAATATCTGACGCGGATGTGGAAAAGGAATTCGGAACCGGAGCAGTAATGATAAGTACTTATGGCGATCCCCAAGATATAAAGTGGCAATTGAAATACAACTTACCGATTAAGGTTATAGTTGACGAAAAAGGAAGGATAATAAATACAAATGGAATACTTGATGGATTGAAAATTGAACAAGCTAGAAATAAAATGATAGAACTCCTAAAGACTAAAGGATACCTTGTTAAAGTAGAGAAGATAAAGCACAATGTACTATCACACGTTGAGAGAAGTGATTGTCTATCTCCAGTAGAATTCTTAGTTAAAAAGCAAATATACATTAAAGTTTTAGATAAGAAGCAAAAATTATTAGAAGAATATAAAAAGATGAAATTTAAACCGGCTAGAATGTCCTATTATCTCGAGGATTGGATAAAGAGTATAGAGTGGGATTGGAATATAACTAGGCAAAGGATTTATGGTACGCCATTACCGTTTTGGTACTGCGAAAATGGGCATTTAGTACCAGCTAAAGAAGAGGACTTGCCAATAGATCCTATCAAAACTAGCCCGCCATTAGAGAAATGTCCATTATGCGGATCAGAACTTAAACCAGTTACCGATGTTGCAGACGTGTGGATAGACTCTAGCGTAACAGTCCTTTACCTAACCAAGTTCTATGAAGATAAAAACGTTTTCAATAGGACTTTCCCAGCATCACTTAGACTTCAAGGTACTGATATAATTAGAACTTGGTTATTCTATACCTTCTTTAGGACTTTAATGTTAGCTAATAATGTACCTTTTACTACAGTTCTTGTTAATGGTCAAGTCCTTGGACCAGATGGAACTAGAATGAGTAAAAGTAAGGGAAATGTAGTATCACCATTAGATAGAGTTAATGATTTTGGAGCAGATGCGATTAGAATGGCTCTTCTAGACGCAAGTATTGGTGACGATTTTCCATTTAAATGGGATATAGTGAAAGGAAAGAAGATGTTATTGCAAAAATTATGGAATGCAAGTAGACTAGTCTACCCTTTCATAGCAAAACAAAGACTTGATAAACCTAAAAGCCTACATATAGTAGACAAATGGATCTTACAAGAACATAAGAAATTCGTAACTAAAGCAATAAATGCATATGAGAATTACGACTTTTATTTAGTACTTCAAGAGCTATATAACTATTTCTGGGAGATCGTAGCTGACGAGTATTTGGAAATGATAAAGCATAGGTTATTTGATGACGATAACTCTGCAAAATATACTATACAGAGAATAATAAGAGATATAATCATATTGCTTCATCCTATCGCACCTCATATAACAGAGGAAATTTACTCAAGGCTATTTGGCCACAAGAAGAGTGTTCTCCTAGAAGAATTACCAAAAGTAGATGATATTGAGGAGAATAAAAGAATAGATGAACTTGGAGAAGTAATAAAGAAAACGAACTCGCTCATAAGATCAGAGAAGATAAAGAATAGATTATCAATGAATACTCCAGTTAGTGTAAAATTGTACGCTTCTAAGCAAGTTATTGAATTAATTAATGAAGTGAAAGATGACGTAATGAAGACATTAAAGGTAACTAATCTTGAACTAATAGAATCGAATGAAGAAAAAGTGGAAATTAAAACTGCTAATCAGTCCATGGGAGTTTAGCTCATCAATCGTACTATCGGGAATTCATCATCTGTTCCGCGAACTCTCTAATTTTTTGTATGCCCTCTTTAATAACTTCTTCGTTCACAGCAAAACTTAATCTTAAAAACTCCTTACCTATATTTAATGGGAAAACTTCACCAGGTATTGTAACTACGCCTTTTTCTTCAATTAGCTTTATGGCAAGTGACTTGACGTCAAATCCACTTGTTTTAAGTATCTTACTAACATTTGGGAACATATAGAATGCTCCATTTGGTTTAGATACTTCAACTCCTTTGACCTTAGTAAGTTCATCATACATTACGTCTCTCCTCTTCTTAAATAGGCTGACCATTTGGTTAACTTCGTCGAAAGTATCAAAGGCCTTTACTGCGGCTTTTTGTACAAAACTTGTAGGAGCAGTGTATACGTTAGCAGCCAAAATTCCCATTTTCTGGATAATTTCACGCTTCGCTACAATATAACCTAATCTCCATCCAGTCATCGAGAAAGTTTTACTAAATCCATTAACGTAAATTAAGAAATCTCTCCAATCTGAGTCTTCAAGAGTACTTCTCATCTTACCTTCATATACAAAATTATCATAAATCTCGTCAGATAGTAAGATAATTTTATTATCCCTACTTATATCCACAATTTTCTTAACATCATTAGGAGAGAATAGAGTACCAGTCGGATTATGAGGATTATTGAATACTATCATTTTGGTTCTTTTCGATATTTTAGATTGTAGGTCGTCTACATCTATTGAGAACCCTTCTTCTCTGCTCCACTTTAAATTGGCATATATTGGCTTTCCTCCTAGTAACTTAACAACCTCAGCGTAAGAATAGAAGGAGGGATCTGGGAGTATTACCTCGTCACTTGGATTAATATATAATATAAAGACTAAGAAAAGCGCAGGCTTAGCACCAGGTGTTACTATCACTTCCTCCTTCTTTACGTCAGTACCGTATCTAGTATTTAGGTATTGAGCTATTTTTTCCCTTAATTCATCAATACCGAATGCCGAAGTGTAGAAAGTAAAACCTTGATCTAGCGCCTCCTTTGCGGCATCTCTTATACGTTTAAATGTAGGTAAATCTGGTTGTCCTATCCCAAAGTCGATAATTTTAATCTTCTTAGTCTTTTCTACGTTTCTAGCAATTTCCTTATACAATAAGGTAGTCTCTCCAGTAACTTGTGACATATTTCCGTTAAAGTCTAGTAGCGAGACCACAAGTGTATATGAAGAACGCTATAGTATAAATTCTTTAATCTTTTCTGGGTTTCGCATCAGTGATGATCCGATTAGGAAAGCGTTAACACCTAATTTCCTTAATTCTTCTATTTCATTCCTCTCAGAAATTCCACTTTCTGCCACCTTTACCACATTGGATGGTATCATGGATATAAGCTTTCTCTGATTCTCCTTATTTATCTCAAGGGTTTCTAGATCTCTTGAATTAATTCCTATAAATCTAGCCCCTATCCTTAGGGCTATATCTAAATCATTTTCGTCATTAATTTCTATCAATGGTTCCATACCATAACTTCTGGCATATTCCAATAAACTCTCTAATTCTCTTTCAGTTAGTATTTTGACTATTAGCAATACAGTATCAGCACCTAGGTTATATGCATCATCAATTTGCGATTCCTTAACGATAAAATCCTTCATTAGTATGGGAATTGAAACTGAACTGGCTATCTTTCTCAAAGTTTCATATGAACCATTAAAGTACTTCTCCTCAGTTAATATGCTAAGACCTACTGCATACCTTTCCATGAATTTTGAATATTCTATTGGATCCCTTTCAACATCTAATCCAGAGGGAGATTTGCGTTTATATTCGGCTATTATAGCTGTGATATTGCGCTTATTAAATTCTAAAATTCTTTCGTTTAAGGAAATAATTGGCCTTTGTCTTGAAGCCCTAAATGAGGGCCTCCTTAAAGATAATTGTACGACGTCTTTAAGCCATCCTTTAAGATAACGTGGCATATGTTATACTCTATTCAAGAAATTATAAAGTATCTTATAGCCCAATGAGGTTCCAACACTCTCTGGATGAAATTGGACACCATATATTGGATATTCTTCATGATGTATAGCCATTATTTCATTATCTTCAGCGGATATTGCGTCGACAATTAGAGGTCTATGAACCTCATCTACAACAAGACTATGATATCTGGTAGCTTTAAACTCCTTAGCAATGCCGTAATATAGTGAAAGCGGAGAGTTGTTTACTAGAATTATGTTACTTATTTTTCCATGAAATACTTTCCTAGCTCTTCTTATCTTAGCTCCAAATGCATAACCTATAGCTTGGTGACCTAGACAAACTCCTAATATTGGAGTCCTTTTGCCTAGGTATTTAATCACATCCAATGATACTCCTATGTCTTCTCGTTTTTCTGGTGTCCCTGGTCCTGGTGAGATTATAATCCTATCTGGGTCTATTCTCTCTATTCCCTTTATGCTTATTTCGTCATTTCTGATAACTATTGGATAACTCCCTAGTTCTCCTACTATTTGGGCTATATTGTAAACAAAACTATCGTAGTTGTCTATTATCAAGGTCAGATCCATTTACCTCACCCCTATTGCTGTTTTTAGTGCTTTTAGTTTATGTTCAGTTTCGAAATATTCAGATTCTGGATTAGAGTCATATACTATACCAGCACCGGCATGTATTCGTAATAACTCTTTGTTTAGAAATGCAGTTCTTATCGCTATTGCGAACTCTGCGTTACCATCAGCTGAGATAAAACCTACAGCACCTGCATAAGGACCCCTTTTATACTCCTCTAACGTTTCAATTATATTCATTGCCATTGGTTTAGGTGCTCCGCTTACTGTACCTGCTGGGAATGTAGCCGATAAAACGTTTAACGCGTTATACTTCTTCTTTAAGGTCCCAATCACTTTTGATACTATGTGTTGGACATGGCTATACTTCTCGACATACATTAATTCTGGTACTTTTACAGTCCCTGGAACGCATACTTTACCTAGATCATTTCTAGCCAAATCAACCAGCATTAAGTGCTCAGCTTTATCCTTTTCTGAGTTCATTAATTCCAATTCCAATTTAAGATCTTCCTCTTGATCAGCGCCCCTAGGTCTAGTGCCAGCTATGGGATAGGTTTCAACTATATTATCTTGAACTCTGAACAGTAATTCCGGACTAGATCCTATTAAGTATTTTTCATCAAATTTGAGATAAAACATGTAAGGGGATGGATTTATTCTCCTTAGATTATAATATATTCTTAATGGATCTCCACTAAATATATATCTGTAAAATCTAGACAATACAACTTGAAATATGTAACCAGATCTTATATACTCTAATGATTCGGAAACAATCCTCTCATAACTGTTCTTATTAAGAGACTCATCGTAAAAGCTTACTTTAAACTCCCCTATATCACCACATCCCCCTACAGAGCTTAAATCAGCATTAACGTATACTTTGCCCTCATTATGATCATAGATTATGATGTTATCTGGAGTAAAGAATTCCGCATAAGGCCAATCTTCAGCTGCTGGCTTTAAGTCTCTTATTTTCTCCCAAAATCTTACTGCATCGTAACTTATGTATCCTATCATACCTCCTTTGAATAACCCCGGTATATCTGCTAATTTCAAATCTTTCAAATAACCATTAAGAATATTTACAGGGTCGTCATGAATTTTCAGATACCCATTAGTTGACCAAGCTATCACACTATATCTCGCCTTATATTGAGGGCCACCTATGCTCTCTAGTAATCCAGCTACTTTAAAGTCTCTCTCTATACACTTAAATACTTCGAATGGTGAGGCAAATTCACTTATTGGATGAACTTCCATATTTTACCACCTCGACTATTTTTTTCACCATGTTAATATCTTTTTTACCAGGATAGATCTCTATACTACTGGAAATATCAAGCCATGCAGGATTTAAGTCAATAAAGTTAGAAATATTATCTATACTTATTTTTCCACCTACACCTAGGTAAGGGTAATCCTTAAGGAAACTCGATACAACATTATAATCGACGCCTACCCCTTTCTTTACAGAGTCTACTAACACCATATCTACAGTATCTATGGCCCTTTCTAGGTATTTCTTATACTCGAAGGAGGCTGGCACATATAATATAATTCTTTTTCTAAAATCATATGATTTAAGCAATTCTAATTCTGAATCGTCTAATACTCTATGTATCTGAAAATAATCTGATACTAATAATTCTCTCTCTATTTCACTAATTTGGACATTGACTTTCACATTAACTATTGGTTTTTCAACATATCTTTTAACAAAAGTTAGGAACTCGCTTTTTACGAATCTTTGACTTACGACATCGGTTATTATTCCTAGATAATCTACATCAAGTTTTGAGAACTCTATAATATCTGATAACGTTGCGTTACCACAAATTTTTAGTTTAACCACTACTTTTCACCACTATCGTTTTCAGTTTAGTTACATCACCATTCATTGAGATTATCTCATTTAATTTATCCAAGGATTTTTCTATCAAATGATCAGCATACTCATAACCTTCTCTAAAATCGCCTACTCTATCTAATGCAAAAAGCGCAACTGCTGTGTTAATTTTAATGAATTCAGCCACGTGTTCATCTTTACCCAGAAATGCTCTAACTATTTTTATTGCGGAATCCTCCGCAGAATTTACTATTAACTTTTCTATTGGAATCGGTGATATGCCGAAATCAGTTACATTTAACTTGACTTCCTCTATACCGCGCTTACTTACTATTTTCATGAAAGTATTTCCTATTGGACTTACCTCATCTATACCCGGCTCTCCATATACCAAAATTATTTTATTGAAATCTAATTCATATGCACTTTTTGACAGTAAATCTAAGTGATCTTTCGAAAATACTCCCATTAACTGATACTTCGCATTAGCTGGATTAGTCAATGGACCTAGAATATTGAAAATAGTCCTGATCCCCAAAGTTTTTCTTACATTGGCAACGTTCTTCATTGCAGGATGATAGTATTGTGCAAAGAGGAAAACGAAATTCGTTTTATTGACTAGTTCTTTTGCCCTTTCTGGAGGAACTATAATATTATAGCCTAAAGCCTCAAGAACATCAGCGCTACCGCTTTTACCACTTACTGCCCTATTACCATGTTTGGCAACTGGATTAACTAAACTCAATAAGATAGCTGATGCGGTACTAACGTTTACTGTCCCTAATCCGTCGCCACCTGTACCAGCTGTGTCTATTGCGTTGGGCACGTCTATTTTGATCGCTAATTCTCTCATTGCTCTAGCAAAACCTACTATTTCATTTTTACTTTCACCTTTCATTCTTAATGCTACTAAAATTGCTGATACTAAAATCTCTGGAACTTCTCCTCTAATTATAGCTTTAGCTAATTCTTCAGCCTCATTAATTTCTAAATCTGATTTATTTATGAGTTTTTTAAGAATCTCATTTATATTCATCTAATATCGCCCTAAATTTTTTAACTAAATTTATTGCAGATTTTACACCATTCCTCTCAATTTCCTCTATGAACACAGTTCCAATTGCTATTCCGTCAGCACCAGCACTTAGAGCATCTCTTAAATCTGACTCGCTTGATAAGCCAAATCCTACTATTAGCTTATTCTCAACTAGATTTCTAACTCTATTAATCAATTGCTTAACTGATACTGGTATAGGTACGCCAGTAGTTGGTCTGACACCATAATATAAGAATAAATCGCTAATCTTAGAGACTTTGTGGATTAGAAGATCTGGTACTGAAGGAGATGTAAAAATAACGTTTTTTAATCCTTTATTTTTTATTATCCCATCAATTTTATCCAAATCATCTATATAATCAATAAGTAAATCTGGAAATAGAATTCCGTCCAGTTTGACGTCTTTTATCATATTTAGAAAATTCTCTAGCTGATCAACCCAATCTTCTAAATAAGTAAGTGCAATTATGGGAACACCCACATCTTTCCTAATATCTTCTATTAAGGGCCAAATATCTAGCCCTTTTACTTTATCATAACTCTTCCTTATAACTGGACCATCATACTTAGCATACTTAGGGGGGATTCCAAGCTCTAATATATCAGCTCCATTTTCAACTGCCCCAATAATAAAATCCTTAAAACTTTGAACATTTGGATAACCTAACGTCATATAGACTACAAGCATCTTACCCATTTCCATTCAACCTTTTCATCATGGATTCGTAATTTGACAGATCTAACAATCCATGTCCACTTAGATTAAAGACGATGACCTTTCGCTCATTATTCTTTCTTGCCTCTATAGCTTCATCAACTACTGCCCTTATTGCATGAGCTGATTCTGGGGCTGGTACAATACCTTGGTTCTCGATAAATATCTTAGCAGCTTCGAAAATCTCCCTTTCATTGTATTCTCTCCATTCCACAATACCCTCCTTTGTTAACAAACTTAATGTTGGTGCTACACCATGATATCTTAACCCGCCTGCGTATATTGGTGGCGGAACGTAATCTTTACCTAAAGTTATCATTTTCACTAAAGGTAATAATCCAGCAGAGTCTGGAAAATCGTATTTATATTCACCTTTACTAAACTTTGGAATTTCTGCAGAACTTACTGCAATATAACGCTTGCCTTTCTTATTTCCGATAAAGGGGTATGTGAAACCGCCAAAATTGCTCCCACCTCCTACACATCCAATTAGGATATCAGCGTCTTCTCCTAACAAATCCAATTGAGTAATAGTCTCTTGACCAATAACACTCTGATGCAAAAGTACTACATCTAAAACGCTACCTACTAAATATCTAAATTCGTTCTTAAGAGCATACTCTATTGCCTCGCTCATTGCTATACCTAATGATCCTGGATGCTGTGGGTTTGTCTCTAATATCTTCCTACCGTATTCAGTTAAGTTTGTGGGGCTTGCGTAAACATTAGCCCCATATAATTGCATTATACTCCTTCTCATCGGTTTTTGTTCATAACTTACCTTTACCATGAATATAGTACTTTTCATATTATACATACTAGCTGCAAGTGCGACTGCAGTTCCCCATTGACCAGCTCCAGTTTCAGTAACTACGTGTTCAATTCCCTCTTCTTTTGCAAAATACGCTTGAGGAATTGCTGTATTTATCTTATGAGATCCAGTAGGTGTAGCACCTTCATATTTAAAGTAAATTCTTGCTGGTGTCTTTAAGTACTCTTCTAACCTTTTAGCCCTAAATAATGGAGTTGGTCTTCCTATCGATAAATATCTATCTCTTACTTCCTCAGGGATCTTTATATACCTTTCTATTGTGAATTGTTGTCTTAATACCTCCTTGGGTAGTATACTTCTTAATAAATCGATTCTCGAGAAATAGGCACCTTGTGGATCCCTTGGTGGAGGCAAGGGTTTAGGTAGATCAGGGATTATATTGTACCAATATTTAGGCAAAATCTCGTCTTCTTTTACCATTGGTACATCAAAAGCACCGATACACTATAAATGTTTTTACCTTATAAATTTTTAGTATGTTTCAAAATCCTCAAATTCTCCCTTATATTCGCTAAATGAGTAATCTACCTTCTCTACCTCAGCTGCTGGTGGGCCTTGTTTAATACGTTCCAATAGTTTACTTAACGCTTCCTCATAACCCTCTGCGACTACTTCTACTGAACCATCTGGTAAATTCTTAGCATAACCCTTTATACCTAACCTTATAGCATGAATTTGGACAAATTTTCTAAAACCTACACCTTGAACTAACCCATATACGCGAGCATACATACGCTTTAGCATTTCAAACACCTCAGTGTCGCTCCACTTCTTCACAGATCTGATCTTTCCCTTTCATCACAACATATTTTATCTAGTTATTTAACTTAAAGTTGATGATTAGAGTAGCAATAGCTGGCTTAGGTAATTGTGCATCAATGTTAATTCAAGGAATAGAATATTATAAATCAAAAGGCGATAATTATTATGAGGGATTAATTACCCCCGTAATTGGTGGTTATAAAATTACCGATATAGAAGTTGTAGCAGCATTCGACGTGTCAAAAAATAAAATAGGAAAGGACCTTGCAGAGGCCGTATTTCAACCTCCAAATATTACACCAAAGATAGTGAATATGGAAAAGAAAGGCGTTAAGGTAAGTGCAGGACCCGTTCTTGATGGCGTAGCGCAACATATGACTAACGTTTTTAATCCTACCTATGATGGCACATTGGAAAAAGCGTTAGATGAATTAAAATCTAGTAAAGCAGAAATTCTAGTTAATTTATTGCCTGTTGGAAGTGAAAACGCTACGAGAACGTACGCAAATATAGCACTAATGGCAGGAACTGCATTTATAAACGCAATACCCGTATTTATTGCTAGTGATCCTTCAGGCTACTTTCCTAATAAATTCAAAGAGAAAAACTTACCATTAGCCGGTGATGACATAAAGAGTCAATTAGGGGCTACAATATTCCATAGGTCAATTACTTCGCTCTTTAGACTGCGGGGAGTAAAAGTTGAGGAAACTTATCAATTAAATGTAGGCGGGAATACAGACTTTCTAAACATGAAGACAGAAGAAAGGTTAATATCTAAAAGAATAAGCAAAACAGAGGCAGTAACTAGTACACTAGATAACGGAGAGGTAATAAAAAGTGAGGGCAAAATAAGGATAGGACCTAGCGATTATGTTCCATTTTTAGGAAATACAAAAGTAGCTTACATTTACGTAAAAGGAAGTGCATTTGCAGGCATGCCAATTAAAGTAGAAGCTTCCTTAGAGGTTGATGATAAAGCTAATTGTGCAGCAGTATTAGTAGATGTTATAAGGGCAGTTAAGGTTGCATTGGATAGGAAGATAGGTGGTCCACTTGAAAAAGTATCTGCATTTTACTTTAAACACCCACCAATTCAGGCTAAAGACGACGAAGAAGCCTATAGGTGGTTTAAAGAGTTCATTGAAATGTGAAATCTGCGAAGAGAATATCTCGTTTTTCACGTGCAGTTTGTGCGGAAGACAAGTGTGTAATAACGATTACATTATGGATAAAGGAATCTGTAAAATTTGTGATATGAGCTTATGCAAAATTTGTCAAAAACACTTGGCAATAGGATCATGTGAGATCTGCGGAAATACAATTTGTGAAGAATGCACAGCGTATTTCGACGGTGCTAGAAGAATATGCAAAAATTGTTATAATATAAAAAATAATTAAAAAATTGTCTACTTGTTCTTCCTTTTTCCATTAAGGTTTCTAAGTATAATTTGTTGCTCGATCGAAGCTACTTGCCTCCTAACATTAATAACCGCATCTGGATTTACACTAATGCTATCTATTCCAGCTTTGACTAAATATTCAACAACTGCTGGATAAACACTAGGTGCTTGTCCACATATTGAGACTGTTTTGCCATACTTATGGGCAGCTTTGATTAGCTTTCTTATGGATTCTAAAACAGCTGGATCCCTCTCATCATAATATCCCATCCTCGCTAGTAACTCGGAATCCCTGTCAACACCTAAAGTTAATTGTGCTAAATCGTTACTACCTACACTGAATCCATCAACTATCTTCGCAAACTCTTCCGCAAGAACAACTACTGAGGGAACTTCAGCCATTATCCAGACCTTGAAATCAGAATCTCTTCTTAAACCTTCCTCCTCCATTATTTTTATTGCCTTCTCTAGCTCCCATGTAGTTCTGACAAAGGGAAACATTACCCATACGTTCTTAAGTCCCATCTCTTCCCTAACTTTGCGTATAGCTTTAGCCTCTAGCCTAAATGCAGGCTCATACTCTTTACTTACATATCTGGAAACCCCTCTCCAACCTATCATTGGATTCCTCTCATCTGGCTCAAACTCCTCTCCACCAATCAATTTCTTATATTCGTTAGTTTTGAAATCTGAAAATCTAACAACAACTGGTCTAGGGTATATTGCACTTGCTACTTTAGCTATTCCCTCCGCTAACTTATCCACAAATAATTCAGCATTGCCTATTTTTATTAGGTAAAGCGGATGATATCTAACCCATTCGCTTACAATAAATTCAATTCTCATGAGCCCTATTCCGTCAAAGGGAAGATCCAAATATTTATCTATAACATCGGGTTCACCTAAATTCATGTAAATTTTAGTTGCAGTAACCGGATAAAGACTTAATAGAACTTCCCTACTTATTCCTTGAATTCCGATAGATGGTTGAGCTTGTTGAGATACAGTCTCACTTGTTTGTAATACCTTACCCTCATACACAATACCCCTAATTGCATCTACAGTGATCTCTTGATTATCTCGTATTATCTTAGTCGCTTCTCTACTTCCAACTATAGCTGGAATTCCCAATTCTCTGGATACAATAGCCGCGTGACTTGTCATTCCTCCCTCATCTGTTATTATTGCCCCAGCTATCTTCATTAATGGTACCCAATCTGGATCTGTCATTTTCGTGACTAGGATTTCACCCTTCTGAAACTCATGAACTTTAGGATCTTTAATGTCAAGTATGATTTTTGCCTTACCAAAGGCGATACCTGGAGAAGCTGCAAGCCCTCTGACTAGTACTTTACCACCTATAGGAGCACTCTTTTCCGCAATGTTCTTATTTTCTTTCCTTTTAGAAGACCAGAAAGTTTCTGGCCTAGCTTGAACTATGAAGATATTCTCAGGGAAACTTAGATCATTATCGATAGCCCACTCAATGTCCATTGGCCTCTTATAATGTTCTTCGATCTTAAGTGCTAATTTTGCTAGTTCTATTGCCTCTTCGTCTGTTATGCTCATTAATCTGGATTCCTTCTCATCTAAAGTAATAGTAACATTCTTCTTAAGTTGTTTATCATATACGATTTTAATATTCTTATTAGAAACCTTTTTTTCCACAATTCTTAAGGTAGATTTTTCTATTAAGACCTCATCTGGGGTAACCTTACCACCGACTACACTTTCTCCTAAACCCCAATTAGATTCTATCATGATATACTTTTCATCTCCAGTAACTGGATGGAGAGTAAACATTACTCCAGCAGATCTCGAATTAACCATTTTTTGAACAACTACTGCTATAAGTATTGATAAGTCGTCTATACCTTTACTCTTTCTATATTCCATAGCCCTTGCGTTATAGAGACTAGCCCATACATCCTTAATCCTGTCAATAAGTTCATCCTTAGTAACATTAAGATAAGTATCTTGCTGTCCAGCGAAACTTGCTGTCTCAATATCCTCTGCAGTAGCCGAAGACCTTACAGCTACTAAGATTTCCTTTCCAACCTTTTTACTTAATTCATCATAAGCTTGATAAATCATGCTACTTAATTTATCTGGCATCTTAGCATTCTTTATCAACTGTTTTATTTTTTCACTAGCTTCCTCTGAGGTTTCAGAACTACTTAAAGTGTCTCTAATTTTGTCAAAAAGATTGTTGTATTCAAGAAAATATTTAAAAGCTTTAGAAGTAAGTATAAAGGCTGGAGGTACTCTAACTCCAATGCTGGTTAACTCCCCAAGGTTTGCACCTTTGCCTCCAGCTAATTGTACCATATCCTTAGTGACTTGACTTACGTCGAGAATAAGATCTTCTTCACTACTAATTGCCTCAACCAAAAGGAAACTCCCCAATACATATTATCAATCCAAACCTTAAAAAACTATTTTACCGTATAAATCTTAGGAAAAAATCTATGAATCAGATATTATTTCTGTTCTTGGTTAGATACTTTCTGAGTGGAGGTGACGAAGCTTGGCAATTCTGGGAACTTCTCCTTCATTCTCTGTTCAGCAACAACAGATGCTTCTTCCAATATCTTCCTTGCCTCTGGGCTTGAAGCACCATAATTGGCCGGTGCACCAGTAAAGTCTCCTGCCTCTATTACTACCTCTTGTAGTCCCTCCTCTAGTTCTGCCAACTCTAGACTTATTTCTGGCATAACTCCTTTCATTGCATTTCTTAACTCCTTTATAACTCCAAGTACTGGTATTAGACTATTAAATACATCTCCAAGCTCAGTTATCGTCTCTAGTCTGAGTTGCACTTGCTCTAGAGCAATCTGTGTCGTAATTAACTGCCTGGAAATCTTTCTAATCTCAGCTATCTCATTAGCATACATAGCTGCTCTAGCTGTATCCTTTGACATTTGTGATTCTACAACCTTTTCGAATAGAGTCCTATCCCTCTCTTGTAATCTTGAAATATAAACGTCAAGACGACTTACCATCGTCCTTAGTCTGTAGTTTGCCATTACTAGTCTGTACCTTAGTGGTTGCTGTGGCTTGAATGCATTCTTTATTCTTTCACCAATGCTTGGCTCTTGTTTACCTCCCCAATTCTTTACGAAATCTTCTACTTTACTTGAGGCCATTTCGGCTCTAATCTTGTTCTTGTTAGTCTACGCTTTTTAACTACGATAAGGCATAATACTCGGAAAACTATATTCATAATCATGAATCCTTTTGTAGTGAAATTAACAGGGAGAATCCTTAAAATAACTAGTAATTTAGAATACCCGGTACGCGTTCTGGAAATAATTCTAAAATATAATGTCACGGTAAATATGATAGACGATAAAGTTGGCCTTAAGGCGATTACAGATAGTGTAAAGGTGAATAAAGAATTAAGGAAAAATGAGTCATTAGAAATAGAAACTAGGCTGGAGGATATAAGTGAGATTTCAATAATATATAGAGACACAATGATGGTTAGGAGGTTTGATATCTCTTTATAATTTTATTCAATATTTGGTCCGCTTTTTTAGCTACTACCTCATCTGATCTAACCTCTTCTGGCCATTCTTTCCCCATTTCTTCTTTAAATTTCCTAGTAGCATCTATACCTAGTTTGCTACCTAATGGTGGAAATGGAACACTAGGGTCTAATGAGTCAGTAAGTGCATTTTCTATTACCCAAACATCGCGTTTAGGATCTACATTAGCTGCAATAGCATAAATAACTTGATTAATATCATGAACATCTATATCTTGATCAACAACTATTATTATTTTTAAAAGGCTTAGTTGGCCGGTACCCCATAAAGCCATCATAACTCTCTTGGCCTGGCCGGGGTAATACTTCTTTATAGAGAAGATCCCAATCCCGGTAAACAATCCATATTCTGGTAGGTTCATGTCAATAAGTTCTGGAACTAACATCTTGGCAAAAGGTAAGAATATTCTTTCTACAGCCTTACCTATCCAAGCATCCTCAAGTGGTGGTTTGCCAACTGATGTTACATGAAATATAGGATCTTCTCTAATATATACTCTTTCCAATTTGAAAACTGGATAGTAATCTGCAGGTGTATAATAACCCATATGATCTCCAAAGGGACCCTCTAGACGCATATCATTCAAGTCAACATAACCAGTTAAAACTACTTCTGAATGGCTTGGTACTAGTAATTGATTATCTAATTCAGCTACGTCAATACCCTCACCTCTCAAGATTCCCGCGAACATATACTTATCGATTCCATGAGGGACTGGAGAAGCCGCTGTAAATGCTATGGCAGGATCTACTCCGGTTACTACGGCAATAGGTATCTTACTAATACCTTTTTCTAAATATTTTTTAGCAGTAAGCGCACCCCTTTTAAATGCTTGCCAATGAATTATTGCCTCCTTCTCGTTTAGAATTTGAACCCTATAAACGCTGAGATTATGTACATCTGTCTCTGGGTCCTTTGTTATTGTTATGGAAAAAGTAAGGTATCTTCCGGCATCTTTAGGCCAAGTTTTTATTGCAGGAATCTTAGTCAGATCTAAGTTCTTTTCCTCTTTAAAACTAGGTGACTTAGCTTTAGGCATTACTTTTCCTAATCCCAAAATTTCTCTAAGTGATTTTATTTTATCAAAAAATGTGATAGGCATATTGGATAAATTTGATAAAAATCCTTCGGATATTGATTCTAGTTTATTCGTTCCAAAAATCTCGTACAAGCTTTCAATTGAGTAAAAAATATTGGAAACTATTTTCCAATTCTCATAATTTTTAACTCTCTTGAATAAAAGAGGGGGTAAATGAGCATAAGTTGCTTTTCTCGTTATTTCAGCTATTTCTAAATCAACGCTTACTTCATCATCTACTTCAATTAATTTACCTTTCTTTTTCATAAATTCGATATATTCTCTGAGATCTTTAAACGCCATATGATTACTATACTTCAACAAAGCTTATATTTTGCAGAACAAACCACTTTAAACAGCTGGTGAAATGTTGTTGGAAACAGCCTAAGCGGAATAATGAAGTGCTTGAATTGTGGATATGAAACGGAAATAGATCAAAGTCAGATATTATGTCCAAGATGTGGAGGACTATTAGAAATTATACTAGAACCACCAAAGGACTTCTCTTTCAGTAAATTGAGAGGAAGAGGAGTTTGGAGATATAAAGAATTAATAGCAGGCAGATACAAAAATATTGTAAGCATAAATGAGGGAAATACCCCACTAATTAGATCCTCAAATATAAATGATAATCTTTATTTTAAATTTGAAGGGCTTAATCCAACTGGTAGTTTTAAGGATAGAGGAATGACAGTGGCAGTTAGTTCTGCGGTAAGCTTGAATTACAAAACTGTAATAGCCGCATCCACTGGAAATACTGCAGCTTCTGCAGCTGCTTATGCTGCAAGAGCTGGTATAAAGAGCTTTATCGTCTTACCTAAAGGTAAGGTAGCATTAGGTAAATTAGCTCAATCAATACTTTATGGCTCAGTTATTTTAGAAGTTGATGGAAGTTTTGACGTTGCTATGGATGCAGTAATGAGATTATATAAGGATTTAAAAGTAGTATATCCATTAAATTCCTTTAATCCATGGAGATTAGAAGGACAAAAGACAATCGCATTTGAGATAGCAGAAGAACTAGGAGTTCCTGACAACGTGATAGTCCCGGTAGGCAATGCAGGCAATATCTACGCCATATGGAAAGGATTTAATGAGCTAGTTAAAACTGGAGTTATTAATACTATTCCTAGAATGATTGGAATCCAAGCTGAGGGCGCATCACCAATAGTTACCGCAATAATAAAAGGAAAAGATTCTCCAGATTTCATAGAAAATCCAGATACTGTAGCAACAGCAATAAGGATAGGGAAACCAGTTAATTGGCAAAAAGCGATGAAAGCAATAAGGGAATCTAATGGAACCGCAATAGCTGTATCTGATTCCGAGATATTAGACGCACAGAAGACCCTAGCTAGAAAAGAGGGCATAGGAGCTGAGCCTGCTTCAGCAGCTGCCTTAGCTGGTTATATTAAGGCAATAAATGAAAAGGTGGTAGATAAAGATGAAAAAACAGTTTTAATCCTAACAGGACATTCGTTAAAGGATCCCGATAGTATGACAAAAGCTGAGGCTAAAAGAATATTAGTTAATCCTTTACATATGGAAAAAATTATCCTAGGTGAGATAAATGGCTCTAATAGTTAAAATAGGCGGATCTATACAAAAAGATGAAAAAGATTATGAACTTATCGTAAAGAAGATACAAGATTTTTCAAAGAAATCAGATAAGATTATAGTAGTAACATCAGCCATTAAAAACGTTACTAATGAGTTAATAAGCGCAACTTCGAATACTGATAATTCTCCAAATATTGTGACTGAAATCTACGAGAGACACATAAAACTATTATCTAAGTTAGCAGACGGTAAGGAATTCGAGAATTCGTTTAAAGATATATCTAGGCTTAGCGATGAATTGTTCAGAGTAGCTTGGTCTATAAGGGTATTAGACGAAGTGACCCCTAGAGTTAGAGACTACATACTTTCATTTGGAGAGAGAATGGCTACCCTACTCCTTTCAGCAATATTAAGAAGTAACGGGATTGAAGCTGAAGGCATAATTACTCCTCCATTTTTAACTGATGAGAATTACGGTGAGGCTAACGTAATTGAGGATCTATCTAAAAATGAAATCGCCAACATATTAGAGAATGCGAAAGCTAATGTAATAGTCCTTCCAGGATTTATAGGGAGAACTAGAGAGGGAAGATATACTACTTTGGGAAGGGGTGGTAGTGACTATACAGCAACTTTGCTAGGTAAACTAGTTGGAGTGAGAGAAGTTAGACTAGTTACCGAAGTCCCCGGGATAATGACTGGAGATCCTAAAAAATTCGAAAATGCTAAAACGATATCTAGACTCTCGTTGGAAGAGGCTATTGAACTCTCACAGTTAGGAGCTAAAAGGCTGCATCCTAGAACTTTTGATCCAGTCTTTGGAAGTGATATGAAGGTAATAGTTGAGTCGCTGTATGAAGACGGATTTACCATAATTAATGGAGAATGCCAAAATAATGATGGGCTTAAAGGGATTTCACTCCTAGATAATGCGAAATTAATAACAGTTGAGAGTACGAAAATTGTTGGAAAAATAGGATCTGCTGCAAGAATAACAAATGAAGCAAAGGAAGCTGGAGTTAACATAATATCAATTTCTCAACCAGCTAGCGAGACTACAATACAACTCGTTGTTGACTCACTTTCTGCGAACAGACTGTTATCGAAATTGGAAGAGATAAGGGGGACTTTAGTTAAAGATATTGAGGTTAATGATATTAATATCGTAGGTATAGTAGGGTGCGGAATAAAGAAGAAGGAGATCTCTACCAAGGTTCTTTCAATAGCCTCAAGTTATGATCCGTTAGCGATTTCTAGGGGAATATCTAACGTAAGCATGACCTTTATAGTTAATAAGGATGAAGGAGAAAAATTAGCAAAAGAGTTGCATAAGGTGATCGTAAGTGGCTGATAAGATAAAAGTTTCGTTACTAGGCTCTACCGGAATGGTAGGGCAAAAAATGGTAAGGATGCTTTCAAAACATCCCTATATAGAATTAGTGAAAGTAAGTGCGTCACCTCAAAAGATTGGTAAAAAATACAAAGACGCCGTAAAATGGATAGAACCTGGGGATATTCCTGAAAATGTGGCTGAATTACCAATAGTCTCCACCGAGTACGAAGATCATAAGGATGTCGATGTTGTCCTTTCAGCACTACCTAATGAATTAGCAGAAGATGTTGAATTAAAGTTAGTAAAACAGGGAAAAATAGTTGTATCTAATGCCTCACCATTTAGAATGGATCCAGATGTACCACTAATCAATCCAGAAGTAAATTGGGAGCATTTAGAGTTATTAAAATATCAAAAAAGCAGTAAAAACTGGAACGGTCTATTAGTCAAAAATCCTAACTGTACTGCGGCAATACTTTCCATGCCAATTAAACCCTTAGAAAGATTAATCAAAATTAATGCTACGTATATAGTAACTTTACAAGCAGTAAGCGGAGCTGGTTATAGTGGTTTACCGTTTATGGCAATAGATGGGAATGTAGTACCTTGGATTAAAGGGGAAGAAGAGAAAATTCCTAAGGAAATAAATAAAATGTTAGGAAAATTCGAAGCCGGAAAGCTAAAATCTTCCAGCTTAGAAATTCATCCAACCACTACCAGAGTTCCTGTAAAAGTTGGGCATATGGGTGTAATTAATATTGTAACTGATGATAATGTAGATGAAAAAGAAGTTCAAAAAGCGTTAGATAGTTTTGCGTCATTACCTCAGCATAAGAACTTACCTACTGCACCAAATAAACCAATTATTGTATTTAAGGATGAGGATAGACCCCAACCAGCTAGAGACTTACAATATTATGATGGAATGGCAGTAACAGTGGGCAGAGTAAAATTTGAAGGAAATGTGTTACGATTAGTTGTCCTTGGTGACAATCTAGTAAGAGGAGCTGCTGGAATAACGATTTTAACCCTAGAGGTCATGAAAGAATTAGGTTATTTCTAATGTTTTTTGATCTTCATGTACATTCTAGATACAGTGATGGAAAGTATCTTCCTAAGGATATTATAGCCTATGCCAAGGCTAAACATATACACGTAGCAATTACAGATCACGATACTTCTTTAGGTTTAAATACGGTTAAAGAAGAGAAAGTGATCCCTGGACAAGAAGTCACTACTGAATATGGACATGTTGTGATATTATGCAATTTTCCACCATCTCCACCTAACAGAATAGCTGAATTAGTAGACTACGCTAAGGAGAACTCTTGTGTGGTATTTCCCTCACATCCTTTCGATATTTTTAGAAAAGGAATAGGTGATAAGACATTTCGTTATAAATTCGATTTAATTGAAATTTATAACTCTAAGGCTCCTAAAATGGCTAATAATAAGGCTAAAGAGGCATCCATAAGGTTGAATTTACCGGGGGTCTCAAATAGTGATGCTCATGTAATTCAAGCTATAGGTTCCGCATATAATGATTTATACGAGATAATAGAGTTTAATTTGGACGATATTCTAGATAATTTAAGGAGAGGGAAAATAAGAAATATAATCAACGGATTATCATTTAGAGCTAAATTTTCCATTTTACAATGGTATATTGAGAGGAAAATAAGAAATGCACAAAATTCCAGCAGAACTATGCATCAAGTGTAAGAGCCACAAGAATCTTTGTGGATTACCGTATTGCCCAATAATGGAGAGATTTAGAGGTATGGTTAGTAGTCTTCAGAAGATTGAAATAGATACCTCATTTAAACTGGTTGAAGGCTCTACTCCTCCTAGTGGAATAGTTGGAGAGAAAGGGTATCCTAAAGTTTCACTAATTGTAAATATTCCGCCCTCAGTATATGGGGAAGATGCCAGAAAATATGAGAACGTTAAGGAGTGGTGGGGAAGGATAAATTTAGGGGATATAATAAAGTTAAGATCCTCTTTAATCTCGAGTATAACTACAGTTAAAGTCGAAAAAGCTACTGAATATTATGATACGGAAATTCCACTAGCTATAATTTCAGATAATCCAATAGTAACTGAAGCCAAATTGAAAACATTAGAGGCAAAATTAAAGTTTGATGGAGTAATTTTACCAAGAGGACCAAGTGGAATCGCAGAGCAGATAAAAGTTTTGGATAATCCTAAAGTCCCAACTAAATTAGATAAACTGATCTTTGATGATGCAAAATCTACTGAAGCAATCTTAGAACTATATAGATATAATGTGGATTATTATAAGATAATTCACGCATTATCGTTTGGACTTTTAGGCAGGAAAAAGAATAGACGATTTGTACCAACTAGATGGGCAATAACTGCAGTTGACAGTATAGTTGGCAAATTTCTATATAATAAAATAATAAACTATAATGAGATAAATGAGATAGAAGTTTACCACAGCTCGTATTTAGGCAACTACTTTTATGTTATACTTTACCCATCGAAGTTTAATTCAACATGGATAGAAATATGGCATCCGCTTAGTTTATGGTCTCAAGAACTCACGATTTCGGAATTGAAAGAGAACTTCTGGGGAGAGTATGAATATTTAGATGGAGGTTACATGGCTGCTAGATTAGCAGTGCTAGAACATTTAGAGCAAATAAAAAGACAATCAGGGATTATAATCATTAGGGAGATAACCGAAGAATATTTTGCACCAGTTGGAAATTGGCACATTAGAGAAACTGTGAGGAATGCTATGAAAAACAGATTAGGAAAATATGATAATCTAAATTTAGCCATATCAGAAGTAAATAAAAAATTAAAAGCCAAAATAAACTTATTTGAACTACGAACGATAAATAGTCTAATCAATCAAAAATCAATTTATGATTTCTTCAAATAAATAATGAAAATACTGCCATTGTTGTATACAATCTATTTTCAGCTTGATCCCAGACCGCACTTTTAGATCCATCTATTACCTCAGGGTCTACTTCCTCTCCCCTATTTGCAGGCAAACAGTGCATAAATATCGCATCTTTAACCGCATACTTCATTAGATCTGCGGTAACCCTATAGTTTTGTAACATTCTCTTCTTCTGTTCAGCAATATTCTCTTGACCCATGCTAACCCAAACGTCAGTATAGACTACATGTACACCCCTAACAGCCTCATAGGGATCCTCATGAAATTCTATAACACTGCCAGTATCTTCTGCAATCTCACTTATTATCTTATACAAATCGTCCCTAGGCTTAAGTTCTTTAGGAGTTGCTACATGTAACTCTAATCCTAATTTAGCCACAATAGCCATTAAGCTTAATAATACATTATCACTCCCATCGCCAACAAATGCGATCTTCACAAGATTATTACCAAACCTTTCCCTAATTGTCATTAAGTCAGCTAGTGCTTGCAAGGGATGAGAAAGATCGCTTAATAAATTAAATACTGGAACTCCGGATGATTCCTTTAGTTTAACTAGGGTTAAGTGATTTAGTACTCTGGCCCCTATTCCATTAACGACTCTGCCTAAAACCCTTCCAGTATCTTCGATAAGCTCTCCCCTAGACCATTGCAAATCTTGCTTATTAAGGACAATAGGAATTCCACCTAATAACGATACTGCTAATTCAGTACTAACCCTAGTCCTAGTACTCGGTTTCTCGAAAAGTAATGCGACCCTCTTACCGCTTAATGAATTTGGAACTTTATTATAATAAACATAACTTTTCATCAAGAATGAGACTTCTAGCATTTTCTCTATTTCATGTGTTTGAAAATCAAGCAGACATAACAAACTTTTTCCTCTAAACATAATTTTAATCTATCTAATCACATATTTAAATATGGATATCCAGATTGTGCTTACCAAAGCTGTAGAGACCAGACAAGGCAATAAGCCTAAATTCGATGAAGGGCATGTTATAATGAGTCTATTTTACATAAGTCAATTACAACCAGTAGGAAGGATATTGTTAATGAAAAAAACTGGACTGTCAGAAGCTTCAATAAAAACATTACTAAAACGATTAAGGGAGTTAAATTTAATTCAAACTGATCTAGTAGGAGGAAACACTCTCACAGAGCAAGGAAATAAAATAGTTTCATGCATTAAAAATATATCAACAATAAAAGACGTTACTTTAAAATCTTTAGGTTGGAACTCATCAATGCTTATCGTAAGGGGAGGTGCGGAACTATTAAAAGAGATCTCAGTTTTACATTTAAGGGATGAAATAATAAGATTAGGTGCGGAAAAAATATTAGTGTGTGTTTATACAGAAGAAGGAAAAATAGAAATTCCGCCTAAGACGGAGGAAATGTCACTCAGAGGTCTATTAGACGAGATAAAGGAAAATTGTAATAATTGTGGACCTAACGATCTTATTATATTTCTAGTTCCTAACGAAGAACACTTAGGATATCTAACCTTAACCTTCATACTCAAGGTGCTAAAGAAATGTTAAAAAAGATTGGGTTTCTTGTGAATCCATATGCTGGCTCAGGTGGAAGAATAGGGAAAAAAGGAAGTGATGAGTTAAATATAGAGAATCCAGAAATACCGATGAGAGTTACCAGATTTTTGAGTAAAGCCCCAGAAGATGCTATCTATCTAACACCAAGACTAAAGATGGGAGAAATACATTTTACAAAATCAAAACTGAAATATGAGACTATACCTATAGGTGAAAAGAAAAAAACTACAAGATATGATACAATTGACTCTGTAAGAGAGTTTGTTAAAAGAGGAGTAGATATTATTGTATTTGTTGGCGGTGATGGAACTGCTAGGGATGTGGCTGAGGGACTGCAAGGCGCAGAAATACCAATTTTAGGAGTTCCAGCTGGTGTAAAAATGCATAGTGGAGTTTTTGCTAATACCCCAGAGGCTGCAGCGATATTATTAACAAAATTTTTACATGATGAGGCAAAAACTGTGAAGGAGGAAATTCTAGATATTGATGAAGAGGCATATAGAAAAGGAACATATTTTGTCAAATTATACCATATAGTCCTCACAATAAGCAGTAATAATTTACTAACTCCAAGCAAAGGGGAAATGCAATATAGTGAGGACGAATTAGGGGAAATCGCAGACTATATAATAGATAACATGGATGATAATATAACCTATATTATGGGCCCTGGAAGTACTGTAAAATATATAGAAAGGAAACTAAAGATCGATACTCCATTTTTAGGTATCGATATAATTAGAGGAAAGAAATTAATTAAGGAAAATGTTAACTATTTCGATTTAATTAATTTAACCGGGGAGTTAAAGATTGTGCTTACCCCAATTGGCAAACAAGGATTTCTGATAGGAAGAGGAAATCTGGAATTAGGGCCAATATTCTTAAGAAAAGTGAAAAAAGATGATCTTATCGTAGTCTCTACTTTTTCTAAGCTTTATACTATTAATTGTCTTAGAATCGACACTGGAGATGAGAATTTAGATAAGCTCTTTTCTGGCGTGTATAACGTTATAGTGGGCTACAACAAATTTTATGCTATTAAGACTTGCCAATGAGTAGTACTGAAATAGAAAATTATCTGAATAATTCCAATCGGGATTTTAGCTTGTATTTTAAGTTGAAATGCCTAATATAATAAGATGAGTGAGGACTATCGAAAAGATGATATAGAGGCTATAGCGCAGCAGATAAGTGAGGAAGAGAAACCAGGAAAGGAGTCTCCCAGATCCAAATTGGTTGAGGCAATACTACTTCTTCTCTACGCTAGACCACTAAGAACAGCAGAAATAGCAGCTAATTTAGGTTATGAAACTAAATACATAAGTAGCTATCTCAGTTATTGGAAGAAGAAGGGATTAGTTTATCAAGAAGGAGGAAGATGGCACTTAAGCGGAAAAGGAGAGAATATAGCTAGAGATATTATTGAATCCCAAAATAATTCTAAGTTCAAAGAATATTTATTACTTGCTAAGCAAGTGCTAGAGAGTGAAAAGGTTCGTCAGACAAAAAACAACAAAGTTGAGAAAAAAGATGACAAAAAAGCACAAGAAGTTTTGTGGTTTATTGAAGGAAAAACCAGTAAGGAAAACAAAAAACAACAAAAGTCTAATCCAACGGATTGTATAAAGGAGATTTTGAATAAGTTGGATGATGATGAAAAAGAAATACTAAGTCACTTATTAAACAAGTATAGGGAATGGGGTACTACTTATATCTACCTTGACCAACTCCAAGAGGAAATGAAAGCTGATACTAGTTGGTTATTTAGAGTACTCAAGAACTTGCAGATTAAAAGGCTCCTTTACATCTATCAAGATCCTAGAATGGGTGTTAGAATAGGCCTATCAAAGAGTATAAAAGAAACGATATCTTCTTGTTAACTTTCTCTTCTCCTTTTATAATTATTTACTACTACTATGTGTTAGCTTAAGTTATACTTCTATGGGCATATTGGGGAAAATTATACAAACCTTTCGTTTTAAAGCTCTAAGACGGAAACATATGAGTAGTAGTAGTAATCTATTTAATCTTTGTTCTGAAAGTTATAGCAAGTAGGAGGGAGAATTTAATGTCAACTAATAAATCAGTGAAAATGTCTGAAGACGAGATAAATAAGGCATTAGCAAAGGCCGAAAAGGAGGCAGAAAAAAAGGACCATAAGAAACAATGGATAGAACGTATGATAAAAAGCGCTAAAACTTACTATAAGTTATGTCCTTATTACGATAAGAAGAACACTAAGTGCTTTCTCACATTGGGTGATAAATGTCAGCGTGATGGTAAATACGAGACTTGTCCAATATTTATTTCATTCTTAGATAATAAATATCAAGAAATTGTTAATAAGAAGAAGATGCTACCAATGGATTTTCAAGATTTAGCGTTAATGACTTAAAGTTTTATATAAAATGGCTTTCTAAATTATAAGTGGAGTGCCAAGACGTAAGAAAAATGAGGAAGGAAAGGCTGATAGTGAAAAGAATACTAGTAAAGAGGAGATTAGAAAGAAAAAATCTTCCAGTAGTAAAAAAGCAGAGAAGTATATAGATCCAGATAAGGTTTTGGATGAATATTTAAATGAGATAGTCAACGCATTGGGGATTTCATATTTAAATCTTTCAGTAGATGATTTAAAGGAGGTATTAAGGGAGCCCTTTGCCAGCGCGGTAGGAGAGGTAAAAACGAAGCCTAAAGTATCTACAATAATTAATAGACTCAAGGCTATGGGAGATAGGTTAATGGAAATTATTTCTTATAAACTACTACGTTTATATGATGTGGAGAAACTTAGTGAAGATCAGCTAGAGTTTATAGTGACTTATGGTAAAGGTGGCCTGATTCCAATAATGGATAAGTTGTATAAGGAGTGTTTAAAGAGAAATAGGAAAGACTTAATAGATCTATTACGAGTAACTTGGTCAATGTTCGCAAGTATCTTAAGATCTCCTATTAAATGTCCTAAATGTGAATTCGATTCAGTAATGCCAGATTTATCTTGTAGGGTCTGTGGGTACATGTTAAGTATGAAGGAATTGAAGAACACCATACACGTAATTGATATATTACAAGACTTTTTGAAAATGGATCGAGACGGATTTTATGAGATCTTAAAATCGGGTTTTTTCTATTATACTTCAGAAGGACCTATTCCGCCGTCTAGATTTAAACCTACTCAAGGACAAATATATTTTGAAGTTATCCTCAATAAGGAGGAGAAGAGTAAATTAGAGAGCATCTCGCACAGTATTTTACCGGGGAGTTAATTACTCCTCCACACCCCTCACATCTATATTCTTTTTCTTTCGTTTCAAATAATTTTTTAGAATTATGAAAAGCATGAAATAGTTCATAATTTTCTTTTAATGTATCTCTTTCCCATGCTAGAATTTCATTGAAAATTTCATCTTTCGTTTCAAATATATTATTAGATTCGTTAGTGAAGAAGCCTTGTAATTCATATAAAGAGGTGTTGTAAAATGGAATTAGAAATGAAATATTATTTACATTATATTCTAATCCTATCATCTTTATATAAGTATAATCTTGGTTTGTTATTGAGTATATTAAGTAAGCCATCAAGAAATCTGCAGTAAATGGTAAAAAGATTTTACTTATTCCGTTCTCTTCTGAGAACCGCTTGCTTTTTACGATTAAATTCCACATATCATCTAAGATAGAGTGTTGTGGTTCTAGAGTGATTTCGTAATATTGTAAGTTAAATTTAGCGTAGATTTTGTTTATTATATTTTTTAGAATTTCACGAATAAAGCTTAAGTAAGAGGGATAAGCGAATAAGATCTTGTCTTTATATACTATTATCTTTCTCGGATAAAGCTCTCTTTTAATTCTCTTGGTTATCTCATCTTTACTGCATATTTCACATAATCTTCTTCCTCCTACTACGTTTATGGCATTTCTTTTGTTACATCTTTCGCACATCATATTAGAGGAGAATGGATTTCCTATTTATTTAAAAAATTACTTCTCGGTTTAGCTGAGAGAAAAATTTTTATATAAGCGATACTAATGTTCTCACGGAACGGTGTTGTGAGGTATGGCAGCTCCAGTCTTATTGCTTAAAGAGGGAACAAGCAGAACTACTGGAAGAGATGCGCTAAGGAATAATATACTTGCTGCGAAGACATTAGCTGAAATGTTAAGGAGTAGTTTAGGTCCTAAAGGTCTTGATAAAATGCTAATTGATAGCTTCGGTGACGTAACCATAACTAATGATGGTGCTACAATAGTAAAGGATATGGAGATTCAGCATCCAGCTGCGAAATTATTAGTAGAAGCAGCTAAAGCTCAAGATGCTGAAGTAGGTGATGGTACTACAAGTGCTGTAGTATTGGCTGGTGCTCTATTAGAGAAGGCTGAAAGTTTATTGGATCAAAATATACATCCTACAATAATTATTGAGGGGTATAAGAAGGCATACAACAAGGCCTTAGAGTTACTTCCGCAGTTAGGAACTAGAATTGATATAAAGGATTTGAATTCTTCAGTAGCTAGAGATACTCTAAGAAAGATAGCATTTACTACTTTAGCAAGTAAGTTTATTGCAGAAGGTGCTGAATTAAATAAAATAATTGACATGGTAATAGATGCAATAGTTAATGTAGCAGAACCTTTACCTAATGGTGGATATAATGTGAGTTTAGACTTAATAAAGATAGATAAGAAGAAAGGCGGAAGTATAGAGGATAGTGTACTAGTTAAAGGACTAGTGTTAGATAAGGAGGTAGTACATCCTGGAATGCCTAGAAGAGTCACCAAGGCTAAGATAGCTGTTTTGGATGCAGCATTAGAGGTAGAGAAGCCTGAAATTTCAGCCAAGATAAGCATCACATCACCTGAGCAAATTAAGGCTTTCTTGGATGAGGAGTCTAAATACCTTAAGGATATGGTTGATAAGTTAGCATCAATAGGTGCTAATGTTGTAATATGCCAGAAGGGTATTGATGATATAGCACAGCATTTCTTAGCCAAGAAAGGGATATTGGCTGTAAGAAGAGTTAAGAGGAGCGATATAGAAAAATTAGAGAAGGCATTAGGTGCAAGAATAATAAGTAGCATTAAAGATGCTACTCCCGAAGACTTAGGATATGCTGAATTAGTTGAGGAAAGGAGAGTTGGGAACGATAAAATGGTATTTATAGAGGGTGCTAAGAACTTGAAAGCTGTGAATATCTTGTTAAGAGGTTCAAATGATATGGCATTAGATGAGGCTGAGAGGAGTATAAATGATGCATTGCATGCTCTAAGGAACATATTATTAGAGCCAGTAATATTACCAGGCGGTGGTGCTATCGAGTTAGAGTTAGCGATGAAATTAAGAGAGTATGCTAGAAGTGTGGGAGGTAAGGAGCAATTAGCTATAGAAGCATTTGCAGACGCATTAGAGGAGATACCTTTAATTTTAGCTGAAACTGCAGGGCTAGAGGCTATATCTTCATTGATGGACTTAAGAGCTAGGCACGCTAAGGGCTTGAGTAATACTGGTGTAGATGTCATAGGCGGGAAGATTGTAGATGATGTATATGCGTTAAACATTATCGAGCCTATTAGAGTAAAGTCTCAAGTGTTAAAGAGTGCTACAGAGGCAGCCACAGCAATATTAAAGATTGATGATCTAATAGCGGCTGCCCCACTAAAGAGTGAGAAGAAAGGAGGAGAAGGAAGTAAAGAAGAAAGTGGTGGAGAGGGAGGATCTACTCCATCTTTAGGAGACTAAATATTTTTTATTAACCGAAACTTTAACGTTTGTCTCCTCAGTGTTTTCCGTATATCCGTTTATTTCCTCTAATATCTTATCTACTACTTTTTTTATGTCTTCGTCTGTATAATTATCTTTTATAGCTTCTAATAGTTTTTTTGTCATATCTGGGCCTAAAATTAAGCTAAGTTCTGTGAAGTCCGGGCTTAGTAGGAAATCTATTAGTTTTTTTGGATTTCCTCCATATGAGGAGAAGTTGTATTTAACTTCTGCTTCTCCTAAAATTCTTCTTGCTTCGTCTAATCTTTTCGAATCTATTGTTAGTGGTGATAGGATCTTACTGGCTATATGTCTAAGGAAGTCAGGTTGATTCAACATTGTCGCCTAATAATGTTAATCTGAACACAATAATATAAGTATACATTCATGCTCTGACTCTTCTCCGCCTTAAAAGCTTTTGCTCTCGTTCTTTATATTACCTTGTAGTGAAGAGATATTAATTATTTAATATTAGAAATATTTACTGCTCTATGCTATAACGCGTTAGTATAATGAAGAGTGAAATTGATTTTAAAAATTCGCATAATGTTTAAAAGTTAGAAATGAGAAAAGAACGTGAGTGTGTATTAGTATGAGTAATGAGACTAAGAAGAGAGGTAAGAAATCTGCTTCCAATTCTGGTAACGTGGAAAACAAACTAAAGGTAGTCTACTCTGATAAAGATGTCATAGTAATGACTGCGCCAAATGAGGACGAATTAAAACAAATACTACTTGACTTATTAAATGAAAAACCAATGAACCTAAAGGAATTACATAGTATGTTATCTGGAATTGCAAGCGAGGACAAGATAAGAAGAGCATTAGCGGATCTAGTTGAAAAAGGCAAAATTAACTTATCAGAAGACGGTAGATATGTTAAGTTAGGCACTGAGTAAGGTTCTATAAGGGCATCTTTGGAACTCTTTATTACATAATAGGGTTTGTCTTGTTACTAAAACTCTTTTAATCGCATTACAATATGCTATGAACCCTTTTTCACTTTTTATGAGTCGATAATGTTCACAACCACTGTCTACAATATTTTCTAATTCGTTTATTTTTGGGTAAAATCTAATTTCTTGTTCTATTGTTTTTTCTTCATTGAATTTATCTAATCCTATTTTGCTGTCACTCCCGTCGTTTAAGAAATATCTGCACGTTTTAAATTGACCGAAGCATCTATTACTAGAAGTTACTATATCAGAAGGCTTATCTAATGCAGGTGATGTGCAGTAGCCATTCTTGTAATAGGGACATACGTTATGTTTCTGCAACTTCTCTCACAATTACATGTACTCCAACTAGATCACTTTCATCTTTATTTTCAGTCCACTGTGGCAAATGTAACCTAGTTATTACAATGTCATCCCCTATATGACTTAATGATTTTTTAATTTCTTGCTCATTAATTTTGGGATTTCCACTATAATCCTCTACTATTAGGATTTCCACCCTTTTCTTCATGGTTATATGATTCTAGTGAGTAAATATTAAAAGTTATAAGGCATAAAACGTGATGTGGATATAATAGGAAGAGCTAAGAAAGAATTGGCGGAATATGTCGCTGCACAATTAGGTATAAGCGAGGAGGAAGTCTTTAAAAATATTACATATCCTCCTAGGGAAGAACTTGGCGACTTATCATTAGCGTTACCATCATTAATAAAGGGAAATATAAATGAGAAAGCGAAATTATTACAAGAATATAAAGGTGAGTTAATAGAGAGGATAGAAGTAGCCGGAATATATCTTAATGCGAGGCTTAATCTAAGAAATATTTTCGTGAGTATCTTTAGCAAACTAGACGATAGTTATGGACTGGAAAAAATCGAAAAGCCAAAAAGAATAGTAGTTGAACACACGAGCGCTAATCCTATACATCCGTTACATATAGGCCATTTGAGAAATACGATACTTGGAGATGCGCTTGCTAGAGCGTTAAAAGCTAGAGGTCACTCAGTTAATGTTAGGTTTTACGTTAACGATACTGGGAGGCAAGTTGCAGTTCTAATTTACGGCCTAAAACTTTTAGGTTTTCCTGATCCAGAGCCAAATGTAAAGAAGGATCTATGGTTGGGTATAATATATGCCATGACTAATGTAATTTTAGAAATTAGGAAGTTGAGAGAGGAGTTAAAGAAACTTTCAGAGTCAGAGTATAGGGAGAAAGTGAGAGAACTAGATGAGCTAATAGTAATAGCGAATGATCTAAGGAATAGAAATGAGGTACTTTTCGATAAGTTAGCAGACGCTATAAATGCTAAGGAGGAGCCGGAGAAGGAGATAGGAGAAATCATAAAGAAATACGAAGAGGGTAATGATGAACTAAAGGGGATTATTAGAAAGTACATTAGTTATGCGCTAGAAGGCTTTAGTGAAACGTTATCCAAACTTAATATAAGATTTGACAATTTCGACTATGAGAGTGACTTGTTATGGGAGAATATGGTTAATGAAGTATTAAAGGCCTTATTGTCTTCCTCGGCTAAAATACCATATAAGGGAGTAATAGCATTGGACTTAGATAGTTTCTTAGGTGATGAAGCTAGATCTAAGTTGAGAATTCCAAAAGGGCTCAAGATACCTCCTTTAGTGTTGATGAGATCCGATGGAACTACATTGTATACCGTTAGGGATATTGCGTATACAATTTTCAAATTTAATCAGTTTAATGCAGATTTTGTTATAAATGTGATCGCAGAAGAACAATACATTCCGCAAATACAATTAAGAGGTGCTCTAGAGTTACTCGGATATTCGAGATTTGCGGAAAATTTATTGCATTATTCATATGGGATGGTTAACATCCAAGGACTAAGAATGAGTGGAAGACTAGGAAAGATAATAACCATTGACGAGATATATGAAAAACTAGATAACATAGTTAGAAATAAGCTGAAAGAGAAAGGTGGTAATATGGAAAATATTGATGATATAGCAAATGCAGCGCTTAGATACGCAATTTTGTCAGTTTCTGCAAATAAGCCTTTATCATTTGATTTAAACAGGATAACCAGCTTTGAGCAGAACAGTGGACCTTATTTACAATATACTTATGCTAGAGCTGCTAACATATTAGCTAAATCTACTGAAAACTTATCTATGGATAAGGTAGACTTTAGTGATTTAGTTGGAGATAAGAGGAACATATTAATCTTGATAGCTAAATTCCCCGAGGTATTCAAGAATGCTGTAGATAACTTAAGGTTAGAAGATTTAGTAGCGTTTCTGAGAGAATTATCTGACATATTCAATAGTTGGTATGATAAAGAGAGAGTACTACAAGAACAAGATCCAAGGAAGAGAATGTTAAGATTATATATAGTAAAAGGAGTGTCAGTTGTATTAAAGAACGGGTTAAGCGTCTTAGGTATAAGGAGCTTAGAAAGGATGTAATTAGTTAAAATGAAATACAGAGGATATTTTTCTAACTGGTAGATATTAATCATTAATATAGACATCACTAGAGTTTTGTCACTGATAATATTTTGAAGTCTAGTTAAAATGGAGTATATATGTTATACCATGAAGGCTGGTATTTAACTCTAAAATCTTAATAATTAAATATGGTAGAGAGTATCATAAGGGGACCCGTAGCTCAGCTAGGATGGAGCGCCGGCCTTCGGAGCCGGTGGTCCCGGGTTCAAATCCCGGCGGGTCCGTTGTGGGGGATATCCCCACACCCCCAATTTCTTTTAACTTTATAAACGATTCGACAACATCAATTAAAGGACCGACGTAAGTTTCCCTTACCTTACCGTTTATCATTTCCAACTTATAGACATAATACCGACCTTTTCTTTCGCGTATAATTATATCGCCGTATTTATAACGCGTCTTTTCTTTTGTCATTTTTCCCTCACGTATTATGATTGCCAAAACTTGTTTAAAAGCTTTGGCAACTCGTTAAATTTTGCCGTCAAAACGCGTATATTTGAAAGAAGACGGCAAAAATTCCTCATCAGTAATACTAAAAAAGCAGTATTACTTTAGCTTTAGCCAACGCAAAAATTGATTTGGTTTTAACCAATCTGTCCATCTTGTGAGTATATACGTTCTTTCGCCTTTCGCAAACTCTATTTCTTCTGGTTGGGCGATAATGGCCCTTCCATTCTTTTCTAAGACCTTCAGTCTAGAATATGGCATAAACCTTATCTCACCTTCTCTCTCTGCAACATTAGCAAAAGCAGTTCTATAGCCTTTCGCAGCAAGTATTTCTGCCACCGAAACTTTTATGCCCAGAATAGCGATTATTGCTCCTCTCAATTGCAGCATATGCGCCCTTTTTATACTCTCTGATTTGGTGAATGATGTACCAGTAACGTCTAAATATAAATTATATTTAGGAATATAGAAGTCGAACTTTTTGAATGGATCGCCCTCCCAGGTTCTATCTGTCCTTTCAAGAGAGTGTCCCAAGTGCAAATAATTGAATAAATCTATGTAAAGGTTTATAGATAATAATTCAAAAGATATCGTGAATTACTGAGAAATTTTGAATTTTCGCTTGAAGCAAAAAGTCGCGTAATACTTAAAGGGAACCGGGACGATGTAGTACCGATTCACATGAAGCATTGGATAGAATACTACAACGGCCCGGTTCCCTATGAACATTTATCAGCAAGGCATAAAACACTTGTGAAAATGAACTACATGCTGATCACGTCTGAAGTGCTGTCGCGTCTCTCTGACCTCTTCATATTGAGAGCGTTAATAGTAATGATTGTGTGGACGTGCTCCTACAGGGACGTGCGGAGCTACTACGAGTCAGACGTGGTGGTAAGGTGGTTCCTAGGCGAGTACAAGTCTAAGTCGGAGATCCATAGGAGGGCAAAGAAATTTAGGGGAGAGGTAAAGACTCTGTTCAAGGAGTACGCCAAGGAGTTGGAGGGGAAGATGAGTAGACTTGCCGACTACTTACCTAGCAGTGCGTTATACGGAAAGGTTGGAAAGCTGTGGATCGTGGATTCCTTCCTAATCGAGGTACCCTTCGGGAAGAGGAACAAGGAAACATTGAAGAAGAAGTTTGAGCTAGACCTAAGGCAGAGGAAGTACAGGGAGGCGGCTAACACGCTCTTCTTTTACATTAAGTGCAAAGCGAGGAGGAGGTTCAAGGGAGAGTTTACAAAGAAGAGGAACAGGAGTTACTTCGGCTTCAAGGTCTTCAACCTCATGTCGCCAACAATGATAGTTCACGAGATTCAAGTGGAACTGGCCAATTTTCCGGACAATAAGGTTGGCTTCTCTCGCAGCGGTTATAAGGTAGTGGATAGGGGCTTCGTGGGGAAGTCCTCGACCTGGTTGATAGGTTTCTCTAGTTTCAGGAGGTATGTGGAGTTCTTTGGGATCTTCTTGAGGAGGTATTGGAGGCCTTACGCTACTGAAAAGGGTATGGTCGAGTTCTTTGTCTACGTTATCGCGTTGATTTACAACTCCTACATCTACACTTCTGTGTTATCGCGTGTTCCGGAGAGTCAACTCGCCCACTAACTTGTACCGCGAGAGTTGATCAAGGTAGTGTGGACTATGTTGGAAATTCTGTTTTTCTCTATACTTGATTATTTTCCATTACAATATAAGCTTAATCTCTCGTTATACTGAAAGATATAATTATATTTTATTCTTAATTAATTATAAAATTATTTTTCTATCATACTATATTTATTCAATTATTTGCGCTTGGGACACTCTCTCGACTTGCTTTCCACCGAATCGTTCCATAAACACGCTGAGATGAGGGTTCTCGCCACCTCTTCCCCTTTCTTTCCCTTGAAGTTCAGCATGGAAAGTAATTTATATCCTATTTGTTGAATGTTCGGTGAGGGAGTACTGGTGTTACCATCTCACTTACTCACGTGGTAATACCACATCTCCCTCACCTTAAACCTTTCTTCAACTGAATTCTTAATACTCATATAAATTGCTTTATCTATCATGAATCGATATTATCCCACCAGAAATATTTTTTCTAATATGATTTTGGGTCTACCGTTTAGGGCGGGGAGCTTCCGGTATAAAAACCTTTCCATGAAAAATCGAGCATAGTCCACACTACTTACGCAAGTGATGAAACCTGCTTTACTCACTAGCATCAAAGGGCTTATTATAATACAGCACAGCCCAAGTAATAACAGCTAACTTCCTAGCACATGCAACAATCAACTTCTTACCCTTTAACCTACCCTTATGCTCCTCATAAAAACGCTTGATCACCGGATTAACCTTGATAGCAGTCAAAGCTGCAAGATAGAAAGCCCTCCTCAAAACAGCATCACCCCTCCTTGAGATACCTCGCGACACAACACTCCCCCCACTGGACTCAACAACAGGATCAAGACCACAATAAGCCACAAACTTCCTCTTATCATCAAAACGCCTAACATCACCTACCCTCGCCAAAATTATCAAACCCAGCGTCTTCCCAATACCCGGTATAGTAAAGATCAAACTATCCCTAGGAACAACATCCTCAAGCCTCTTCTCAACCTCCCTCTTCCTAGCCTCAAGCCTCTCCAACTCATCCAAAAGAAACTTAACCTCAGACAAGATAATATTATCCCCACCCTCCAATACTTCACTCAAATTCTTCCTAGACAAGCTATCACTATAACCCAAGAGGATTAAGTCCCTCCTCAACCTGTTCTTAACCCTAACAATACTCTTAACGATAAAATCCCATTGACTCGTCAACTCCCTAGCATCACTTAACGTAAACTCACTACCCATATTAACAACTAGTTCAGCGAGTTTTTTAGCATCATTCTTGTCACTCTTCTTACCCCTAAAATCCTTGAACTTCTTGATTACCAAGGGATTAATAACCCTCACCTCATACTCATTCATCAAGCACTTGGCAAGGTTAACGTGGTAAACTCCGGTACTCTCAATACCTACTTTACAACCTCTTGGCAGGACTTTCTTCACTTCCTCAAAACCTTGCTTATCGTTAGGAAATTCGTAGAATTTACCTTGAAAATATACTATTAGTTTATCTTTTGATACATCTATCCCTGCAACTGGGGCCTCCATGTGTATTCACCCTTATGTTTTATTCGGGCTTTTTGCCCAACTTCCGGTCCGAATTTGGAGGTTGGCCAAGCTCCCAGTCGAGCTTTAAGCTCAAGGGAGTCAACGGCCTACACCCCAGTCAGATCTGTATTACTCAGATCTGACTAATATGTTTTATATAAGGAAGTCAGACTGTAACTATTACATAAATTGATAAGCTCGTCAACGTTCATTAACTATCTCTTCTAATCTTTCGAGGTCAACATAATTAACAATATCTTCAAAAGGCCTAGGCTTGATACAAGGATACTTTTTGGAGTATATTACTTTAGTTATTGTAGAATCTATAGCGTGACCAACTAATGTGCCTACTATTGCACCAGCTATGGTTCCGAGCAATTTGTCATCATCGGACTTTCCTAATAAGTTACCTATTACGTCTACGCTCACTGTACCTATTACCTTTCCTATTATTAGTTCTTCAATGTCTTCTTCACCTAACTTCTCACAAACGGATTTAGCAATTTTAATACTCTCATCGTCGTTATTTGCCGTGTACCTAGTATTTATCACCCCGATTATTCTATGATCCTTAGATACAACATATCTGGCAATATATTCATTCATAAAGATAGATTTCTATCGCTAGCTAATAAGCTTTGCCGACTTTTAGTAGTAACTTATGAGCTTAACTGCAGTAGCAGGGAGTATAGCGTCTAAGAGATTTAATGTAACAGTTCTTTTAGAGCTCAGTCGGGTCATTTGCGAGACTTGGGCAAGAAGTAAGTAATGGATCTTACTTCAGTTGTGATAAACTATCTCGTTAGGAAGAGTAGACGTAGTATCTTATAAGTTATCTTAATCCTTTATTCTCAAGTTCTTGAATATCTCTTTTTATTTCTTCAGTGACTTTATCTAGATCTTTAATTTCGTTTAATTTATAAGTAATTAGCACGGAATAGGAGTTAGCCATTGCCATGTAAGAGTTGATTCTAACGTTCTTCCTCTCTGACGATACCTCCAGACCTACAACTTCTCCTCCTAGCATGTTTATATTTAAATTTAATTTTCCATTTAATATCATTTCTAATGATAATTCTATGTAATCTATCTTGCCCAAGTTTAAATTACCAACAATCCTGCTAAAGTCTTCCTCAACTAAGTCTATTTTATCTAGGGATTGAATAAAGAAACTTATAGTACCAGTAATGTTATTGAATTCTACTATTAAATCATCTTTTAATGCAGTTACACTTCCTAATATCATAGACCCTGGAGGAGTTAATGGTAAATTACTAGAGATAACGTAGCTTAAGTCCTTGAGGATTCTAATCATGTCCCTTAAGTCTAAAGTATAAGGATAGGAAAACTTAAACAAAATTCTTATGCTTTTTATGATCAATAATCTACAACTCCTAATTGAACTGTAGTTGAAGCAGGAACTAGTATTTTTTCTACTTTTATCGTGGGCTTAAAATTTATCTCTTTTTCCTTTTCTAGAATTTTTAGATGCTCCTTTAGTATTTCTTCTATAAAATTTATAGCTTCGAATTTATCTATTTCATAAAATAAATCAAGAAGTTTTACTTTATTTTCATAGTCTATATCTTTCACAATATCCCAAATCCACTGATAAATAGAACTCCTAGTTATTCCTATCCTGTTTGCTATCTCCGACTTAGAAAGACCCTTTTTATTTAATAAGTCAATAATCCTTATAGCGTCTGCCTTGGTAATTATTCCAGCATAATAAAAACCAAAACTCATGTATAACTATACTATACATACTAATAAAAGCTTTACTAATAGACTCTAGCAAAGTATAGCATTCTATTCTAATTTCTCTATAACATCAATTAAATCCATTAACTTAGTATTATATCTCTTTGCTAACTCAAAAGAAGCTTTGTAAATATCGTTCTTTACCAAATTATCTATATTATTATGATTATATCCTTTGGAATAATATTTCCACAATTCTTTTATTCCTATAATCAAAGCTAGATTACCCCAAAATGTAGCATATATTTCGTATTCTTTATTAATTCGACAAATTTCATCAATAAATCTATGATCTAAGCAAGCTCTAACTCTCTTCTTTAGATAATACAATGTAAGAAATTCGGTTAAACCTTCAAAATACATATCTCTTGCCCGCTTATAGCTATTTGAATGAATTATTTCGTGGACAATAGTTTCAACACATATTACACAATTAATACAATATAATGTTAATATCTTGGAATTATAGTTGTAAGATCCCCTTATACCAAATACTGATTCTTCAACTCTAATCTCTTTTATGAGTGAATCATTAAAATTATCATATATTTCCTTAAGACCTTCAACTATTTCCTTAGATTTCTTTTTAACTTCATTTTCATCGCATTTTACTACACAAAGATCAATCAATATAAAAATTTCTAAACAGAACTAAGTAAATAAGATTGTTGGCTAATTTACGTTATGTTCTATGTAATATATAAGGAGGTCAGATTATAATTTCTCACGTTAATGAATAGTACTCAGAAACTTATTAGATTTGCTACTGAGTTATAGAGTGTGTCCAACAATTTTATTCACCTTGTTGTATAATGTGAAGAAAGCTTAATCCACCTCATTATTAAAGCGTTGTGTGGGAAGTGTTTAGCCTTAACGACTTCTGAATACTTGTTACCAAGTTCACCGAATGTCTAACGCTTTACACAAGAGCTAGAGTACATTATACCACGTCGTGAAGTATTTTACCATTCTCCTCAAACTTAATCCATCAAAGAGAAGTATAACGTCTAATCCTAGTCTCAGACCGCAACTACCGTGATTAAATCCATCAAAACCAATAAACTGAGTTATTGACTACCCTAATTCTCATCAACAGCTTAGGGTGAGGGGCGAAGTGTAATCGCCCAACTTCCTCCACAGTACGCCTACGTGAAATAATGCCTCGACCCTCTTCAACAAGCTGATAACGCTCTTATAACCTCATCCCTAATACGAGGGGAAATGTTTAAAGCAAGGTGAGGCGTTCCAACTTACTTCTCATATTATCCTCTTATATTATCACCTCACCGCCCTACTAAAAACAAAAATAGTTGGACACACTCGGTTGAATAGCGGTAAAATTTTATATAACGATGCATAGTATTAGGATGGGATTGCTAGGGGATATGAGGCTCTATCTCGATATAGAGACCTATAGGCCTAAGAGTGCATTTGTAAACGAGAAGGTAATTGCCATAGGATTGATAGCTGATCAGACGGATTATAAACCTGAATCCTCAAACATATGGGATCTTCCTAAGGTGGAGTTCAAATACTTTAAAGAGTGGAAGCGTGACGAGCGTAGTGAAGAGTGGGAGCATGACGAGTATAGTGTTGTTACCCAATTCTACAAGTATCTAAAAGAGCTGATAGAGAAGTGGAGACGTAAAGAGATGTATATCGAGGTTGTAGGGTTCAATATACTTAGGTTCGACATACCGCTCCTCATTCAGAAGGGGGTAGAACACAGGGTTGGAAGTCTAGAAGAGCTGAACAGTCTATGGCACAATACTTTCACCAGAGACTACCTCCAAATGGCCTTGCCCCTTAATAACATGCGGTTTAAGGGGCTGCAGCTTGAATATTTGGCAGAGATGCTCAGGGAAAAAGGTGTGAATGTGCCTAAACCATATGGCAAGGGTGAAGAAGTAAAGAGCTTATACGAGAATAAGAAATATGATGAAATAATTAAGCATTTAGAAGCAGACTTGAGGATTACACGCATAATAGATCTAAACTGGCCTCGGCTTTTCAAACCCACACCTTAGACATAACTACAGGGAATGAACTTATGGAGAGACTTAAACGACTCGGTGTAGATGAAAAAGATATAAATGTGGAACCTCCTCAAGGTGAGGACGAATTTCAGAGAGAATTAAAGAAAAGATCTACGATACGAACGCCTTAATTAAAATTCATAAGAATAAATCTCTCCTATCTACGACTAATTACGTAACAACGTCCATACTAAATGTGATAGAATACCCTCCAATAATAGATCTAAAGGAGAAATTGATAATAATTTATCCCACAAGAAGTGATTACGAACTTGCCATAAAAGATAATGGTTAAACTAAGAAAAATAGGAGAGCCAGTTAATGCGGTGGATATAATTTTATCTTCTATTGCCCTAAACAGGGACATGATAATAGTGACTAACGATAATGATTTTGAATCAATTAAAAAAGTCGAAGAGAGATTAAAGATAGAAAAAATGAGATAAAAAGGAAAAAAGTTGTTAATAAATTATGATATTACCTTGTTAGTAGCTTTCTCTTCAGCTAACTGTGTTCCCTTAGTTTCCTTTAAACCTAATGTAGCCAACGCTGATATTATTCCTCATAATGCTAAGAATGTAATAACTATCCAAGAATTTGCTAAATATTGTGAAGGCAGTCCTAGTAGACCGACTAGTAGTATTGGCATTAAACCTCCCTCAACTGCAGCAGCTAACTGCATTCCATAACTTGCTCCACTGTATCTATACTTTGTAGGAAAGCTTTCTGGCTGACTTCCTTATATAAAACATATTGGTCAGATCTGAGTAATACAGATCTGACTGGAGTGTAGTCCATCCTTGAGCTTAAAGCTCGACTTAAAGCTTAGCCAACCTCCAAATTCAGACTGGAAGTTGGACAAAAAGCCCGAATAAAACATAAGGATACATGAAGACCCCAGTTGCAGGGATAAATATATCAAAAGATAAACTAATAGTATATTTTCAAGGTAAATTCTACGAGTTTCCTAACGATAAGCAAGGTTTTGAAGAAGTGATGCCGAGAGGTTGTAAAGTAGGTATTAAGAGTACCGGAGTTTACCACGTTAACCTTGCCAAGTATGAGGTGAGGGTTATTAATCCCTTGGTAATCAAGAAGTTCAAGGATTTTAGGGGTAAGAAGAGTGACAAGAATGATGCTAAAAAACTCGCTGAACTAGTTGTTAATATGTGAGTTTACGTTAAGTGATGCTAGGGAGTTGACGAGTCAATGGGATTTTATCGTCATTGTTAGGGTTAAGAAAAGGTTGGGGACTTAATCCTCTTGGGTTATAGTGATAGCTTGTCTAGGAAGAATTTGAGTGAAGTATTGGAGGGTGGGGATAATATTATCTTGTCTGAGGTTAAGTTTCTTTTGGATGAGTTGGAGAGGCTTGAGGCTAGGAAGAGGGAGGTTGAGAAGAGGCTTGAGGATGTTGTTCCTAGGGATAGTTTGATCTTTAGGAAGGTGCTGGGTTTGATAATTTTGGCGAGGGTAGGTGATGTTAGGCGTTTTGATGATAAGAGGAAGTTTGTGGCTTATTGTGGTCTTGATTCTGTTGAGTGTTGTATTTTGAGGTGTCTCAAGGAGGGTTGAGGAGGGTTTTCTATCTTGCAGTTTTGACTGTTATCAAGGTTAATCCGGTGATTAAGTGTTTTTATGAGGGGCATAAGGGTAGGTTAAAGGGTAAGAAGTTGATTGTTGCATGTATTAGGTTGTTATTACTTGGGTCTTGCTGTATTATAATAAGCCATTTAATGCTAACGAGTGATGACGAGGGCTTTTGTTTGCATAAGTAGTGTGCACTATGCTCAATTTTTGGCTAAAAGTTTTTATACCGGAAGCTCCTCGCCTAAAGGGCGAGGGTTCCCCGAGGTCTTAAGGGTTACACCCCTTTATGGGTGCTACTCGGTTATGATCCACAATGAAGGATAATGGTTTTTTCACTGCGTTAACGATTACTCCTAATGCCTTCTTTAGAATGTTTAACGCACCATTCAAATCGCTGTGAAGTTTATGACCTAAAGGACAGTTGATAACACCTCTTGGGTTCCTCTTTACTTCCACATCATGATAAGCACAGTACTTGGACGTATTATACTCAACAACCTCAAACACCTTCATACCATATTCTTGTGCTTTCAATTCAATGGATTCCATTAACTTACGATAAGACCACATGTTCACTGTAAACTTATTGCCTTTTTCTTGCACGATATTGAATGGGTAACCTAGATAAATTGTTGACACTCCTAGTTCGTAGAGTGTTTCAATAAGGTGGGAAGCTAAGTTACGATATAGATGAGTGAGCCTCCTAGTTAGTTTCTTAAACAACCTCCTCTTTTCCCTCAACAATTCTAGGTACGCATCATATTCACCAATGTTTCTGGTTCTGTCAGCTAACGATTGCACTTCTGCAATTCTCTTTTGGAAGTAGAAGTAGTCCTCCTTTGTTCTAACACCCTTATACAACAACCAGGTGCCATCGTTAACTACTACGCTAGCTATTACGTTGATGCCTAGATCGATTGAAGCTACTTTGTTTCCCTTTGGTTTGGAAATCTGGATGGACTTTCTCTCACCCTTGACGACGTGCTTACTCTTCTTTCCAGCCTTTGTTTCCTCAACACCTACTTCAATTGGTATGTGCGCATACCAAGCGTTTCTGGTTTCGTCAAAAATTATTTCTAGTCTACCTTGTTTACCATACCATTTTAGTCTACCAATGAAGTCTATCTCCATGTCGAAATCCTTGAGGATTAATTTGTGGTTTTCAGCATCTACCTTGTAACGGTCCTGTCTAATAACTAGTATTTGCTTTCTTTTCCCTGCTTCTCTGTCCTTCCAATATCCGGGTGGAGAAACGTGGTTCATGTGTGGTGGTAGTTTTCCCTCCTTCTTCAGTTTTAACAAGGAGAAGAAGGATGACCACGCTTCATTATTCTTATTGAGAACAGCTTGAGCATTAACGCCCAGTATGACCTTATACTTCTCATAATATTTTTTATATGTTTCCTCAATGTTTACTTTCCCTTCGTGAAAGAATTGTTGCCTCCTTTCGAAGTTAACTTCGTTGAAGAGTTTTGCAGAGAGATTAGCTAACCTCCTCAACTTCCTCTCTTGAAAACCATTTGGAAGAAGACGAACTACATTGGTTCTTCGATTTGAGTATTTAACTTCGTAGACACCCTCCTCCGGTATTGCGGGAGTAGGAGTTAGCTCCCGCTCCTCATCCCCATAAAGTTGACCAGAGGAGGGCATCTTAGTTAATAGTCGTTGTTAAAGTTTAAATAGCTTTACCCCGCCCCTAGAAGGGGCGAGGCTTGTCGTTTATTTGTCAGATATAGATGGATAAATATTTACTTGTGCTTTACTTAGGATCCTATATACCTCGCCTTTACCAATCCTCCCAAGATATCTTAAACACAGCCTACTGTATATAAACTATCTTCAAATATATTTCCGCAATTCCGTCCATAATAGCTACAGCGTTGTCGTGTTCAATAGGCTAATAACATTGTGCTTCTCACAATCAACTTATAATATTTTTGTCTTCCTTAGAAGTATAGTTATTCATTATTAATTACTATATTAGTTAAACATTGTTGAAATCGCCATCTTGTGAAAGTAAGGACCCATAACTATTATCTTGAAATATTTTAATACTCCTAGCTAGGTTTTTTATTCTGTGTCATCTGAATGAATAAAAACCTTATGAAAAGTGATTTATTCGCAAATAATTTTCCATATGTAACGTATTATAGATGATTTTGTGTCTTCCAGTAATTACATTGTTAAGCAGGAATCAACAGAATTAAGAGCATTGAATTAGTTGAAATTGAAGAGTTCTGAAATGCTCATATTCAAGCCCATTTTCCTTCAGAAAACCGAATCTCGAACTTTTTTAATCCCCATCAATTTAGGATCTATACAATAAACTTAAGAATTCTATTTCTACACCTAAGACTTATTGAGTGAAATAAAGAAATTATTCTATCTAATAAAAATTTTTCATATATTTCTACATTACATAAGGAATGTTCGCATCGAATATTCTACTCCTAAAAAGAAAATAGGATCACTAAAAAGACTGTTATAATTACTATTTTACCACCTCCGCTTAGCAACCTCTTCGCTGTATGGAATCTTCCACCTACCGTTAATCTCCACAGCCTTGATTTTAACTTCTCTGAATTAACAGTTGAATATTTCAGCAACTTCGCTAGGTGTTAAGTACCTCTCCACAGTTATCAAAAGTTATGTGAAAACGTTATAGTCTCTTCCTCCAAATTATCGAGATAGCAACCAAAACTACAGAAACACCTAAAAGTGCATACTGAAGGATTGGGTATTCAACGTGTATATTGGCGTCTCTTTGAGCAGAAATTGTTATAACACGAAAGACGTGGGCTGAAGGGAAACTTATGTTAACGACCATGGAAGGAGAAGATATAGTAAGTGAAACTGAACCTTCACCCAGGCTATTTGTATACCCCTTAGTGTATTCCTTGCCGTTAACGTAAACTACGTAAGGTTGATGAGGAGAAGGAATTGTTACATAAAAACCGCATACAGTTACCGTAGAGGGGTCAATTCTAACTCCCACGTAAGTGAAATTCCAAGGAATAGGAGTTTGATAGTCAACAATGTATTTTTCGCCGTTAAGGATTACATAATTAACAAAAATCGAACCGTTAACGTCTTCCAAGATTGCAGTGTAATTGAAAGGCTTAGTAGCGTTAATCCAACCGTCCCTTTGAGGAGCTATGCTAGGGAGAGAACAAGAAAGAGTAAACCAACCCTTAGAAGGAGTGTGAACCCAAAGTCTACCAGTGAAGGTAATTAAGACTGCGGTAAAGTCTCCCTGCGATAAATCTGATACGTGAGGATTAAAATTCCCTCCATAAACTACTATGCCAGGATTCCACCCTGGAGATGTATTATCTTTACCTATAAACGTAATTACCACAACTTGTGAGGAGTTGTTTATTTTAAATACTGCGAATGATCCTGCTATCCCCGCCCCCTCAAGTATTAGTGGTTCTTCGCTTATCTCTCTTACCCCTGCAGTTATGAAAGGGAAGGCGGTGCTATTTATCTCCTGCTGAGTTAACGAGAAGTTTATGGAAATTTTACTACCTAATATTACCTCCTTTGGATATTGCACAGAAACTGAGGCAGTGAACGAACTTACTGATGAAAGTAAGGTAATTGTCAACATTAATAGTAACAATAGTAATCTCATAGATAAGTCTAACTAATTACATTAATTTAAAGTTTCTCGATTTCATGAGTGTGTTCAACAATTTAGATTATTTGAAACTTATTCATAGATCAACATAAGATCCGATGTTATCAACGCTATTAAGGAAGTTTATAAATTTCGTAGTCACACATTGCAATGTAGAAGAGAGTTCTACAATGAACTCTATGAGCAATGTGAGGGGGAGTATAAGTTCAATGAAGGCTTATCATGTCGTGGTTGGCTCCCTAACCTAGGCGTGGGGCAGGACAGGGAGAATGGGGACTAGAAGTTAAATTATGAAACCTAAATGATAATCCGACCCCTAAGTTCACCATTGACGATTAGCAAAAAGTAACTAAATAGTAAATAGAGGTAAGCCGTTGTCAACAGTTTCAGACAAACCGTGAAGTTTAAATACTTTGCGTGTACATTTAATTGTGAAGTGAACACACACCTCACATCTAGGTCCTGCCCCAGATGTTTCCCGAAAGGTTGGTAGGACTTTTAGGTGTGGGTTCGCACTAGACCTCAAGATGTGCGGGTTTCCCCACATCCTCAAGGCTGTGGGTTGGGGTTATCCCGCTAAGGGGTATGAACGGGTCTGCCCTTGACTCTGGTGAAGCCCAAGGGCTGAGAATTAGATACAAATTCATGAAAATTCAATGAAGCCCAAACCCACTAAGTAAGAAGTAAGTTATTAATATATTAATTTACTTCCTTCATATTACTAATCATCTTACTTTCGCCTTTATCTCTTTCCGTCTTGTATTCCTAATTAAGGCAGACACTAAAGTTAATAGCTTTCAGCTAATGACTCACCATTAAATCCTAGTCTAAGAACTTTCTGGAAATGCTAGAGCTCTTAACTCTCAGAAGTCCCATTAATCGGCTATTAAAATAAAAACGTATTCGTAATTGCCTGGATTTTGAGTTTTGCAGTAAGTGAAAATAACAGCCATCCTCTTCTTCATTTTTAAAGATTACTAATATCAGCTCGTGTTAATTCTTAGACTGTAACTCTTTCACGTAACTACTCGTTTTTTAAATACAGTTTTGAATACATTTATATAGGTGTTTTCCTCGAGGGGTATGATCCCTTAAGCCAGTGGCTGAATTAGAAGTAAGGAAAAGTTACGTCACGAGTAAACACTATTACTACTCTACAGTTGATAGAAAAACGTGTTAAACGTAAATCAGTTTCTTAGTCTCTCTTCCCCTTCATCTCCTACCGTAAACGATCTTATACTCATCCCCGCTCAGAGCCGGTACGTAGTACTTCCTCTTAAAGTAGTTCAAGACCACTTTAGTCCTAGCCTCAGCCTTTATAAACGAAATGGGGTGGAGTAACGCGTTCCTTACAGTGTTTCTAACCAAATCACCCCTTGTCATGAACCTGATCACAAAACTCCTCTTCCTCAACAAGTGTGGTATAATCTCTATGTTTTCTCTACCGTGGAGTTCAACAGCTATTTGCTTAACGTAGTCTAACCACTCCCCGCTTTTCATCACCCTCCCCTCAGCTCCTTCGATGTCCATCTTCACTACTGAGAACTTGCCTAAAGAGTTCACACTAACACTATCGACCTCGACCCCGCTTTCTCCAATCCTCGAGCCAGTCCCCTCATCGACAATCTTTAGTTTAACACCGTCAACATCATATAAAGCTTTGTTCACCAAAACAACGTTCTTTAAATTGTTTATCTCCACGTTTTCCTTCAACAGTTTGAAAGCCCAAGGTAAAGGTTCAACGGCAACTACTTCCTTAGCCTTCCTAGCCACCTTTACGGTGAAATCCCCAATAAATGCGCCCGCATCAAGCACAGTGTCCATGTCCTTAACTTTCAAGAAGTCCCATTCAGCGGCTATGAAAGTAGCGTAATAAACGTATTCGTAACCCTCCGGGACTTTCAGCTTAGTCTTGCCATATGTGAAAATCATGAAGACGGCCTCTCTCCTTTAAAATACTTATTTTCGCCTTTTAATAAATATTATCAGGCTGTGGACGGAAAAACTCGCTGCATAAAATTCTCACCTTAATCGACTATCAGTTACTTATTAACTTTCTCTCCCCTCACTCAACTAATTACCTTTAATAGCGAGGCTATGAATTTTAGCTTAGAAGGTAAAAAAGACTCTATTAATCTCACCTCTTCAGTAGAAATTATCTTAAATAACTTAAAAAGAACAATAACCGAGAGAAGCAAAAGGAGGTCGAGATATGGAGGATCTACGAAAACTTCATAAAGAGCTATTAAAGGCATTGCAGTCAGTAATATGCCCTCCCTTTTGCCCAAAATAAATGTTGAAGTCCTTAAAGCGTACACAAGGATAAAAGAAGAGGAGATAACGGTGACTATTACTTGGGAAATTGCTCCCCCCATTATTCCAATTCTTGGAATTAGAAGGAAGGAAGTCAGTAAGACTACACCAGCATTAAGCAGCGAAAGGAATAAAAAGGGCCTTAAAGACTTCTTAGCAGCTATTATGAAGTTCGTTAGAGAGTTTATAGGAAAAGGTAGGGTTGTAGCTAAAAGTAGTAGGATCAAAACTCTTATACCCTCAGTGTAGTCTGGGAAAAACCTTTCCACGACCAGGATAGCAATAGGTATTGAAATAATTACTGACAGAAAGGAGATTAAAGCCAATACGCGAAAAGAAATTGAAGACATCTTCTTTTCGTCACTACCTAAAGCCTTATAGAATGAGGCAGTAGGTAAAAGAACGTTGTTCAACGCCCCTAAAACCATTGCAGGAACCCCAGCTACTAATGCAGAAAATTGGTATAAACCTAGATAGTAAGAGCCTAACAAATAGGCTGTTGTAACTCTGTCCCCTTGCGATGAGAGGAAATTAGCTGAAGAAGACAAGTAGAGAGGTAAGCCTTCCTTGAAGTGCTTAAACAGAAATGCAAAGTCTAGAGAAGGTAAGACTAGCCCCACTTTTCTAGACAGAAAAGAGTAGTTAAGGAGGACTGAGAGTACTCCTCCCAAAATCCATATTTCTACGAATAAGTAAATATTGTGAGAGAGGACGGCGATAATTGAAATCCCCCATCTTATGATTAGAAAAAGGTTCCCAGTTATTGCTGTCTCAGTAAACATGTCCATCCCTATCATTATAGCAACTAGGACATTATTCAGAAGGTAGAGAAAGAGATAAGGGATCGCTAACTTAACGTAATTTGGGAAAAGTAGGAAGATTAGAAAAACTGGTATAGCGAGGAAAGGGAATGAGAGGAACTTTCCCACAACCCCTTTATTTACCTCCTTCTTTGCGTAAAGGTAAGATATTTCCCTTGTTATTATTTGTCCCGGGATAAAGTAAAAGAACGTAAAAGTAACTACTTCAAGAAGTTGAATTATTGCAACTTTCCCAAAGAACGCTGGATTAGAAATTTTTGCAGTGACTATGAAGAAGATTAAGGCGATTAGGACATTAGTGGTGATTACGCTGAGGCTCTTCAACGCGTTCTTTATAGGATTCATCCAATTTAGTTCTTTGAGAAAAAATATTAAAGCTTTTGATAGTGATTAATAGTCAGATTATAAGCAGAGAAAATTAGTTAATTTCAGACTTTTCAATATAAAGCCGTTGATAACAGTTTCGACAAACCGTGAAGATTATATACTTTACATGATCATTTAATTACAATGCTTAAACCTAAGGAAGTATGCTAAAAACTAGGAATATCCTACCGCACACTACAGAGTTACGTAAAGAAAGGATACATTAAGCCAATAGTACTACCGACCGGAAAGTTGAGATTCAAAGAAGAAGACGTAGAAAGATTAATGGGAATTATCAGGAAGAGGAAAGTAATACTATACGCCAGAGTATCATCAAACAAAGACGACCTGATAAACCAAGTAAAGTACTCGAGGAGAACGTCAAAGATTACGACCAAGTCATCACCATTTTGGATTAAACATGAAGAGAAAAGATTCCTCAAACTACTAGGAATGATACTCGACAATGAAGTATCAAAAGTAGTCATAACATACCCAGACAGACTAGTCAGGTTTGGTCTCGAGTATCCAAAGCATACAACTGCGAACTCGTAGTAAGAAAAAACACCAGAACAAGAACTAATAGAAGACCTAATCTCCATACTAATCTCGTTCAGTATTTTTTGTAAAAAGTTTTTGGTTATACCGTGAATGGCGAAGTTTTCCGTTCATTTATAAATTGTTCAATGCTCTTGTTAATAAAGGAAGGCAAGATGAGAAGAAAAGAGAATTTCAAAAAAATATATTAGCTTGTAAGCTTAGCTTTTTATGTGCCTGCATAACTGGAGAAACTTCTTTTCTTTAGGGCAATTATCACTGCTATCATGACTACTATTAAGATTATTATGATTAAACCGATGGGACTGCTGAATAAACTACCTAGACCTTGCCATGGCTTATAGATAGTCATAATGGTCATAATGGAGTTATATAGAGGGTTTGATGGCGATACTGTAGATATGTATTCTTCAAAAGCTTTGGGGATACATTTTACGATGATATAGATTATTACTAGCAGTCCTACTAGCAGTAATAATAATACATTACCAATTTCTAACTTTTTATCGTCAAACCCACTTGCATTTATTATAGGTCTTGTTAGCCTTATCACAAGTCTGTTTATGTTTCTTTTAGTTATTAAAAGAAATGATATTGGGAAAATGATTGCCGTTGATAGCAATACCATGGATGCTATGCTAATTGAACCGCCTGTTGTTAATAGAACTACAACGGATATTATACCTATACCCATTGATAGACTTTCGATTGATTTTTCATTAAACCTTCCTTTTGTGGTTGTCATTTTCATTTTTATTCGGTAGATAAAGCAAGACAAAAGGTTAAAAAGATTCTAAGGAAAGGTGAATGCAAAACAGCTGTATTTAACGCTAAAAACTCCAATCCTCACCGTGAAGTGTTTGGTTTAACAAAACGAAGGACTTGCCATTCCAAGGCGGGTAGGAACTCAGTAGGGCACTTCCACTTAAGACACGAGACTTATAAAACAGCTGTATTTTATGGGATTTTCAAGCAGAATTGACTTCGTTTCAAATCCTTACATTTTTACTTATGACAATAGGTTCTACAAAGTTACTGACGAGGGTTTGTACACATGGGCTTGCCATAGGAGAGAGAAGAGATTATGAGTAAAAGAAGAAAATAACGAATGCCTATACAAGGAGGATTCCACATACATTACTGCATATATTAAGATCATAGCTCTCGCTATCCGAACTAAAACATTTTATTATACTGAAGATACAATTTTAAACCATGCCTTTTGACTTTGAAGACCTAGGTATGGGAGTTCTGTTAATTAAACCTAAGGTCTTCCCTGACAAAAGGGTTTCTTCCTTGAGCTGTTTAAGGCTACTGACTTCAGCAAACACAACATTCCTATGCCAGTTCAAGTTAACATGTCCTTCTCAGTTAGAGGAGTAGTGAGGGGATTGCATTATCAGATAACGCCAAAGGAACAAGGAAAACTAGTATTCGTACCTAAAGGGAAAATATTAGATGTTGCAGTAGATGTCAGAAAGTCTTCACCAACTTTTGGAAAGTACACAAGTGCGGAATTAAGTGAGTCTAACCACCACATGTTGTGGATTCCCCCAGGCTTTGCCCACGGTTTTCAAGCTCTAGATGATTCACTAGTCGTTTACTTCGTAACCCATAACGACTACTCGCCTCAACACGAGAGGTGCATAAACTACTCATATATCGAATGGCCGATTAAAGAAATCATAGTCAGCGATAAGGACAAACAGTGCCCCCCACTTGATAAGGCAGAAGTGTTTCTTAGACCACTTGTTGAAAAAGATTTATAATTTCTATTGGAATAATAAGTACAATGCGAGTACTACTAATTGGAGCCTCTGGCCAGTTAGGCATTGAATTAAATAAGTTACTTTCTAAAAAATACCAAGTGATCAAGGTGTATAACTCGTCTGAAATTCCTGACAGTCATAAAATGGACATAACCGATTTTCCCGTTTGGAGGATTTCATAATTAAGACTAGGCCTGATGTATAATAAACACTGCAGCTATGACTGACGTAGACAAGTGCGAGGTAGAAAGAGAAAAGGCTTATAAAATAAATGCCGAAGCAGTAAAACACATGGTAAGAGCTAGTAGGGTAGTGGAAGCTTACTTTATTCACGTGAGTACGGACTACGTTTTTGACGGCACGAAGGGGAATTACAAAGAGGATGACTTACCAAATCCAATAAACTACTATGGGCTGACAAAGTTATTAGGAGAGACCTTTGCCTTATCATACGACGACAGCCTCGTTATAAGGACTTCTGGGGTATTCAGACACAAGGGGTTCCAGTATATGTGTACAAAACGTTAAAGGAAGGGAAGACAGTCTTCGCGTATAAAGGTTATTACTCGCCCATTTCAGCGAGGAAACTAGCATCAGCAATAGAAGAGTTACTGGCCCTTAGGAAAACTGGTTTACTAAATGTTGCAGGAGAGAGAATATCGCGTTACGAGCTGGCTCTAAAGATTAAGGAAAAGTTCAATTTGCCAGGAGAAGTGAAGGAAGTAGATGAGGTTAAAGGATGGACAGCTAGGAGGCCCTTTGACTCCTCTTTGGACTACTCAAAAGCTAAGAAAATCTTATCCGTCGATTTTTACAGTTTAGACCTAGAAGGTATGGTGTTGTGAGATGGAGGCAGTAATCCTACATGGAGGGCAAGGTACAAGGCTCAGGCCGTTAACCCATACTGGCCCAAAGCAGTTGATAAAAGTCGCAGGAAAGCCGGTTTCACAGTGGGTCTTAGAACAGATCAGGGATGCAGGGATAAGGGACGTGATTATTGTACTTGGAGACAACGCGCCAACACGTGTCGTGGAGTATTACGGAGACGGTAGCAAGTTCGGGGTTAGGATAACCTACGTTTATCAAGGTAAGGCTAGAGGACTAGCTGACGCGGTTTATAAAGTGAAGGACGTGGTTTCGGACAAGTTCTTAGTCTACTTAGGGACAACTTAGTCCCTTATGACCTTAGCAAGTTCTCCTCTTTCAAAGGCTCAGCTTCAATCCTACTAGCCAAAGTTAATAATCCCAATAGGTTTGGCGTGGCTGTAATAAAAGACGGGAGGGTCGTAAAGCTCATCGAAAAGCCTAAAGAACAGATTTCCGACCTAGCCCTAGTAGGTGTTTACGGTTTCACAAGGGAGATCTTTGACGTTATTGAGTCGTTAAAGCCTAGCTGGAGAGGTGAACTCGAGATTACTGACGCAATACAAGGGTTAATAGACAGAGGTAGGGAAGTAAATTATGAAATAATCCAGGGTTGGTGGAAGGACACTGGGACTCCAAAGGACATCTTAGAGGCTAACGCGTTTCTACTAGACAGATACGCTGAAAGTAGGATTGAAGGTGTAGTAGACAACTCTACAGTTGACGGCAAAGTGATAATTGAGAAGGGGGCTGTAATAAAGAACTCTGTGGTAAGGGGACCAACTTACATAGGGAGGGACACTAAAATTATCAATTCCTATATAGGTCCTTTCACTTCTATTGGTGACCAGAGCGAAATAACGGACAGTGAGATAGAATACAGCGTAATCCTTGACGGCGTTAAGATAAGGGGGGTGACACTAATGGACTCTTTAATAGGGAATAACTCTACTGTTGAAAAAGGTGGGAGATGGCAAAAGCTAATTATAGGTGAGAACTCCTCGGTGATATTATGAAAATCATAGTAGTTGGTGGTGCTGGGTTCATAGGCTCCGCTTTCGTGAGGGAGTTGAACAAGAGGGGTATAAAGCCCATCGTAGTAGACCTCTTAACCTACGCTGGAAGGAAGGAAAACCTCATTGGGACAGACTACGATTTCGTCCAAGCCGACGTTAGGAGCGAAAAAATGCATGATATAATTAAGGAGTATTCTCCAGACATCGTCATAAATTTCGCAGCCGAGACCCACGTAGATAGGTCAATTTATAAACCACAAGATTTCGTAACTACTAATGTTCTAGGTACGGTAAACTTACTTGAGGCTTCACGGAAATTCAATTTCAAATACGTCCACATCTCTACAGATGAGGTTTACGGTGAGGAGTGCGGGGATGAGAACTCACCTTTAAAACCCTCTTCTCCTTATAGCGCGTCTAAAGCGTCAGCTGACTTGTTCGTAAAGGCTTACGTAAGGACTTATGGGATAAGTGCGGTTATAGTTAGACCATCTAATAACTACGGTCCTAGGCAGTTCCCTGAAAAGTTAATACCTAAGGCTATAATTAGGACTTTACTAGGGATACACATTCCAGTGTACGGTGATGGGAAAGCTGAAAGAGACTGGATATTTGTAGAGGACACTGCTAGGATAATTTTCGACGTGGTGAGTAGAGCTGAGTGGAAAGGGGAAGTATATAACATACCGGGAGGGCAGAGGTATAATGTGCTCGAGATCTTGAAGATGTTGGAGGAAGTGAGCGGTAAAGAGGTTAAGATAAAGTTTGTCTCAGATAGACCTGGCCACGATAGAAGGTATTGTATGACAACAAGTATGAAATATGAAGTAACGCCATTTAAGGAGGGTCTGAGGAGGACTTATGAATGGTATTTGAATAACAGATGGTGGTGGGAGCCTTTAATTAATGATAAGTTCTTCGTAGAAGACGAGCCGTGGTTGACAGTTTAGACAAAGTTTTTATAAGATTACCTAGGTTAATTTTAGCCTTCACGATGGTTCCCTTAACTTTGCTTTCTATTCATTCTGCCAATATGTTTCACATGCTCTCATTCTGTGCACTAATTTCATGCGTTTGACATTAAAGAGACGATATCACAGATTGTGCGAATTATACTTTATCTGAATGTGTCCAACAATTTTTGTATAAAATTTTAGTAGGATGGTGAGGTGGTAATATAAGGGGAAATATGAGAAGCAAGTTGGAACGCCTCACCTTGCTTTAAACATTTCCCCTTGTACTAGGGATGAAGTTACAAGAGCTTTATCAGCTTGTTGAGGAGGGTCGAGGTATCACTTCGCGTAGGAGTACTGTGGAGGAAGTTGGGCGAGTACCCTTACCCTATGCTGTTGATGAGAATTAGGGTAGTTAATAACTCAGTTTATTGGGTTTTGATGGATTTAATCACGGTATTTGTGGTCTTAGACTAGGATTAGACTTTGAGGGATTAAGCTTGACTGGTAAAATACTTCACGACATGGTATAATGCACTCTTTGCTTTGGGCTTAAAACATTAGACATTCTGTGAACTTGGTAGAACATGTGTTTAGGAGTTTGAAGTTAAGGCTTGCAAATTGGTAAACACTTCCCACACAAAGCTTTAATAATGAGGTGTATTAAGGCTTTCTTCACTTTATACAACAAGGTGAATAAAATTGTTAGACACACTCTGAGCAATTATAGTAACACATAAATAGTTATTTTAAGAAGATATGAGATAACAAAGGCTCTCACACCTTAGATGTAGTGATTATGCATATAATCACAGAATATCCATAATTTTTAATAAATACACAACTCAAATATAAAAACAGATATTTTAACAAATTTAAATATTATCTAGTAATTCTAGATCTAGTCAAATTACGCTAGTTTATCGTTTTTATATGCTTTTAAAATTCCTATAGGTTTATTCTCGTAATTAACGTTGAACCCAGCTTTTCTTAAAATATCTGGAAGATCTTGCGGATAATCGTGAAACTCTAATATTATATTTTCTATTTTATTCAATACTTCTGCAGGAAGATCCCTTAATATAGCGTATTCGCAACCTTCACAATCCATCTTAAGTAAGTATACTCTATCAATATTATATTTTTGAATTAAAGATGCAAGAGTCGTCGTAGGCACCTTAATCTTTTGGTCAAATTTAATTCCTAATAATCCCATAACTTGAGTAGAAGGGCTAACAGTATTTACATTAGGATTGTCTGAAGAAATAATAAAATCTACATACCCCTCATAATTAGTTAATGCATAAGGCAATAAAATTACCTTATTATCTAAATTATTAATTTTTATATTATATTTTCCAAGTTCATAAGACTCAGGAAAAGGTTCTAACGCAATAACTTTTTCTGCCCCGTTAGTTGCAAAGAAAATAGACGAATCTGCATTGGAAGCTCCTACATCTATTACAACTCCTTTAAAAGACTCACCATAGGTCTTGCACTCATATATTTCATCTATATGTCCAATATCTGCACCTTTTTTAGTTCTAATTTTCAAACAGACTTCTTTGCATAAAATAGCATTATTCTCGTCTGCTTCTTTAACCTTCCAACCTTTTTTTAATAAGCTAAGAAGAGCGTATAAATCGTAAATACTATTTTTTAAAAATATTCTATTATTGTCTTTTAATTTAACTTCTAAAAATGCCAATTTTTTATTAGCAATAGTAAGGTATAAAATGTCAAACCAATTGTCAACATATCGTAATAATAATCGTGTAAACCCCACAGATTTTCTTAATTTACTAAACACTCCCATTAATATCTTTGTTATCTCTACAATTTTTCATATTTAAATCTTTTGTCAATATTTCGCTTATAATGCGGTTTCTATTTATGTTATAAAAATCATAATTTTATATTAATCTTCTTAATTTTTATAACTTTATTTACAATTTTATAATTTAAATATATCATATTAATATAATTTCTTAGAAATCTTTTATCATCGGTTCCTAGTGATCTACCACCTAAATGCTCAATATTAAAGCGTATAGACTTATAAGAACCCGTGCTTAATATATTTAAAAATAAATCAAAATCTTCTACTCCATTAATATAGGTTTCATCGAACAATATTCCATTATTTCTTAGAATATAATATGGACTTATAATCAAAAATTCTCCAAAGAAAGAGATATTCTCTACGCTCATTAATGGTCTACAAATTAAGCTAAAAAATTCTTTATATTCATATATATAAAATTTTGTATTAAATTTCTTTAAAATAGTAAATTTTTACCTATATTTTGACAAAAGTAGTAAATTCGACAAGAAATTGAATCTACATAATTTAAACTTATGTGGGCCTCCAGCACCTATAATTGAATTAAATCTCTTATTATCAATATTTAGTAGCTTTGATACAAGCTGTTTTATATTATCTCTGATAATTATATCATATTACTAATAATTATCCATTTGGATTATATTTTAATGATATTTCCACACCTTTATTAACACTCCTTGCATAGTTAAAATACCTCCCCTTACTTTCCACTAGGATTGTATGGAAACTTTTGATAGATTTCAATAAATTTGATGTTAACTTATCTTTGACATTCGGTGTAGGGACTACAAATACTATTTCTGAGTCTCCTTCTTTTTCAACGATGTTTATTTCAGCAGAAGGTCTAGATCTAGACCATTTAATTAACTCATTGACATCATTAAAGCAATAATAGAATTTTATTATATCATTAATATTATCACTAGTGTGAGATCATCTAGATCTTCTTTGCACTCTACTTGCATCAAGTAATTTAGTTATGAGACGATGGTTAAAAACTTTACTCTTTACTAGGATTAATACAAAGGCTATCGTAGCCAATTTTGATCAAGCTGAGATTTCTAGGTATTTATGTAATAAATGGAAATTTATTCAGTCCAAAAATAGATGGATAGGGCCCAAGGTTTCTGAAGCACTAAAAGAAACATCTGGTGATGTGGTAGTTTTCTTAGAGGATGATGATCTATTTGAAAGAACCAAATTAAAGGTAATATATGATATATTTAAGCAAAATCAAAATTTAGGTTTTTATAGACATAAAGTTAAGATTATTAATGAAAACGGTAAGGAAGCAAATTTACCTTACAACCTATATAATTCTGGTAAAATTGTTATCAAGAAAAGTCGAAATATTGGAAAACAATATTTATTAACTTACACAGAGGCGGTTATGTGTCCGTGTCTTCCATGGCAATCAGAAGAGAAATTTTAGAGGAATATGATACTTATTTGAAACAAATCAAATTAGCTATTGACTCATTTTATTTGGTTATAGGATTTTTATCAAACTATGATATGCTGTTTGATCACATAGTTCTAGGAAAATATAGATTACAAAAATATTCTGCATCTTCAAACTTAACTAATTAATAATTTTATAAACAATTACTCTTCTAAGTTTAGAATTCAATGCGAAGATATGCAGATAATTTATAGATTAAGTAAAGGTTCAGAAATAGAGAAATTTTTGAGGTATGACTATTTGTTCTTGAAAGTACTGCACAAATTATTTAGAAACACTAAAAAGAAACCATCAGATGATATCTGCAAATTGAATTTTTATGATATCCTTAAGGTTATTAATAATCCATACGCCGAAGACAGACTTAGAAACTTTATCCTTGCAATCGCTTCCTATTTCCCATTCACATTAAGGAAGATCATTCTAAGAAGGATTTATAATTTTAGAGTTAAAATGTACAATAATCTGTTTGGTTAAGTTGATTAATGGATATCGTTATTAACCATACGATAAAACTTAAATTACAAAGAACGAGAAAGTGTTAGAATGTTAAAGCAAATTAGACCCTTATATTTATTACTCTACTTAACTCCTTTAATGTTTGATATTATACTTTTATACACATATCTTGATAATGGAATAATATACTGGTTAGACTCTAATTATCCTTTTTCTCCATTAATATTACTTAGGAAAATTTTATTTTATTATTGGAACGATCCCTTTTTCCCTGGAGCTCCACTTTTCTATTCTCAAGATTCATTATTCATGGGAATTATTATTTTTCTACTATACAATATATTCCATTTTTCCTTAGAGTTATCAGAGTTTATTTACTTACTTCTCTTTATTTATCTATCTCAAGTGGGTTTTGTAAAACTCTTAAATATTATATTTGAAATTCTTGAGAAGCGATACAGTTCCTATTTTACCTTAATAGCTGGACTATTAGGGGGATTTATATATTCATGGGGATTTTATTCTTATACGCCGCCTATATTAGGAGTAAATTACCCGTTTTTTATTTTTTATATGTTATTTCCTTTAGTCCTATATTTTAGCATAAAGTATATTTTCAAGGAAAAAGTCATTTCATTCTCTTTAATAATTTTGTATTTAATTCTGGCTAGTGGGACTCTATTTTCCGAATTTACGTACCTACTTTGGTCTATAGTGCTCTATTTATTTACTGTAGTTCCAATATGGTTACTTTCACGTAAACCTTCTTTTGTACAGTTTACCGTAAAGAACCTCGTTATAGCTCTAATTGTCATCGTAGCTGGATTAGAACAGCTTTATCAGACATATAATGCATCAATAGGAGCATATCAAGTTGGTGTTCACGGTGAGTTTCTAGGGAAGCCAATAGTTATATATGAAACAGAGGCACAATACAAAAACTTTCCTTTATCTTCTTTTATATCTTTATATTCGCCAGAAAAATATGAAATTATTGGGGTATTAATATTTGTACTGATTTTCGCTACGATACTCTTTATAAAAGGTAAAACTGGTAAATTCTTTGCTCCCCTTTTATTTCTATTATTAATAATAGGAGGATTGTCTACTGGAATCATAAATGTTTTACCCTTATATTCTTTACACTCTACTCCCATAGGTTTCATTGCTATAGGCTTAATGTACAGTATACAATACATCTTTTCTGGTTTTCCTGTTTCCTTTGTTAGTAGTCTAATAATAGGTTATACACTCTTGTATATCCTTGAATATCTAGGCAAAAGAAGAAATTACATTAAGATTCTTTTCATCTTAATCATTTTGCTTTTATCCTCGTCTTATATTTACTCTTTTAGAGCTGGCGAGGTACACCCAGAAATTAGGGCATTTAACTTGCCAGTTAATGCTACAAATATTTTCTACCCACCCCCTGAGTTAGTCAGTGTGGGAAACTATCTTTCTGTGCACGACGAATTTTATAATGTAATTGAATTCCCAATGCAGTATGCTGCGGGAATGTACGATAATAACGGAACAAAAGCTGTATGGTATACAATTTATCCTTTGTCAGACTACATTATGGGGCAAGTTATAAAATCTCCTGCTCTTGCTAACAACGCGATTATAAAATCTCTTGCTAACAGCGCGATTTACCCCATTTATAAGTACTTTCCAGCTTTTAACATAACTAACATAACCAACTATTTCGTATTATTAGGGGCGAAGTACATTGTGTTAAACAAGCAAGAATATCCAGGCCCAGGCGTTCCTCTGGGTTACGCTGGAGGATATCCTTGGAATTACACGAAATTTATTGAGGCTTTAGCTCGTACCCCTAATATAACGTTAGTAATGGAAAATAGTTATTACAACGTGTATATGATAAACTTAAACGTAAGTCTATTATATCCATCTGAGGGGCTTGCGGAAAACCTAAGTAGTGACCAGTTGTTCTTTCTTTACGCGAATAATATGCTAAAAGCACAGAAACAGAGCGTGATTTACGGGTTAGGTGCGATTAATATAACTAATATCTCTGGCGTTCATATTAGAGTGGTTAACGATTACTGTAACGAGGTATACGAGATTCAAGTCAATGCCTCAAGACCATTTTATTTAGTCTTCGATGAGGGGTATTCGCCCTTATGGGAAGTTACAATAAACGGTGAGATAAATACCCATCACTATATAGCTAATGGTTACGCAAATGCGTGGTTAATGCCAGCTGGAAATTACGTAGCCACATTAAAACTGAGTATATTACAAACCGTGCACATAACGTATTTATTGGTCTTTCTGGGCTTCATTATTCTGGTCTTAATCTATGTGTTACAAAGATTTAAGATATTTAGATATTTTAAAAACTATTGAAAAGGGGTGTGTCAGATTATAGCACAAAAAATTTTAGTTCTTATGGATCCGCAACCAGAGGGTGGTTCAGCATACGTGGAAGCTCAAATTAGCAGGAGGTTATTAAACAAATTCGGCGATAATATTAAGGTGGCATACAAGATTAATGATTGGAGTTATATTGATAAAATGTTAAATGAGTTAAAAAATGATAATATTAAAATGATTTTTGACCTAAACTATTGGCCTATTAATTATCATCAAATTAAATTTTTTAAGAATAATTTTAAAATAAACAATTATCATATTCTATTGGATCATAGTTATTATTATTCTAGAAAACTTAAAGTCAGAAGCGCTTTGTTGCTTCAAGGTATGGGTTTGCATGCATCTAGGCTTGGAATTCCTTACAATCTAATTAAGTACTTGAAAATAAGGAAAAACTTTCCTATAGATATCTTTCTTAGTACTAGGAACAAGCTTATATACATTTTATAAAGGTGTCAGAGAAAGCTTAATTTCCAATTTTATTAAATATTCTAACCTCATAGCACGTATTTATGGAGTTTCACGAGGTCAACTGAGAGCATTAGGGCTTAACAATTCTAAAAAGGCAATAGTTATAGATCCCCATTAGCTGTTGAGAAAGAGTTATTAAATAAGCGAAAGGAGGCGTCAAAGAAAAAAGATTATCTAGTGTTTTTTGCTAGGCTAATTCCACTAAAAGGAGTTCTAGAGCTTCCATTTATAGTTAAGGAAGTTATAACAATGAGCGGATATAAGGAGTTAAAGATAGTAGTCATGGGAAAGTTTCCTGATGATAACTTAAAAGCAATTTTTTTCGAAATTGTTAAGAGACTTCAATTAGAAGATAACATAATATATAAAGGATATCTGACTAGTAGAGAAGAATTATTTAATATGGTATCGGAAGCTAGATGCATGATATATCCTACACATGAAGATTCTTTTTCTTTAGCTATATTGGAATCAATAACTGTGGGAACTCCAGTGGTGGCTTATGACATACCTGGGCCTAAATCTGTATATAGTGGATTAAGTGCGGTAAAATTCGTTGAGGAATATAATATAAAACTTATGGCGACCGAAGTTACAAAAATCTTAACTATGAATGATGATGAGTACAACTCCCTTATTTTTAATGACAAAATGGATAAATTTATCGAAAAACATACTGACTGGGATTTAGTAGTCGAAAGATATTATAGAGATTTAATGTCGTTATTTTAGTGATGTAATTATTCTCTAGAAGCATATAATTTACCTAGGATTAAACCCTTTTTATATTGATTATTCCATAGTTCTGGTTTGGTTACCTTCACTTTAAATCCGGCCTTCTCTAATTTTCTTTTCAGATGAGAATATCCATAATGGTACTCCATTATGATCTGGTCAAAATACTCTAATGTGGAACTATCAGCATTTAATAAGAATTCGTATTCACATCCTTCACAATCTAGCTTCAACACGCTTCCTTTCTCTACTTGGAAATTTTTTATTAAGCCTTGCAACGAGAACGACGGAACAGTATAACCGTTATTTGAACTCATCAGTGGTGTTGGTCCACCGCCTAGCCTCGGATTCACCGTTACAATACCATCAGTTCCGCACGCGGCATTAACAATCTGGATGTTCTTAAAGTTATTGAGTTTCACGTTTTCCTCTGCAATTTTAGCTATCTTTGGATACGCTTCTATCGCAATAACTCTTTTGGCTCCTTTTAACGAGAAGTAAATAGCAGAATCTCCTATCGCAGCTCCGCAATCAATGACGGTTTTATCTTTTACGTTTACATCTTGATATTCTTCCTTAATGTAAACTCCAATGATATCACCTTTAGTATAATCCTTCAAAATTATCTCATTAGTATCATAAATTATTTTAATTGTATTCTCATCTATGTCTATTATATTTATTTTTTTACCTTTTTTGCGAGCTAAATAGAGAAAAGCATAATAAGAGGCGATCTTATACCCTTTTCCGGTCACTAAAACCTTTTCTCCGTTTTTTAATTCAACAACAAATGGGTAATGTCTTAATAATGATTTGAGGGCTACAATTAATGGATTTTTGTATGCTTTTGCATATAAAGGGAAAAGGGTATATGGATACCTATTGAAATTACTTATTAGTACCTCTATAAATGATGCATAGTTAGCCATTATGAAAGTTTAAATAGGTTATATCTATTATAGTTTTTGTGTTAAGATCAACAGTAATCGTTACAGCGCATAGGAGGAAGGCGTTTATAAAGGACGCTATTGAGTCTGTCATGGAAAATTCATTGAAACCAACAGAGATTATAGTAGTGAAGAATTTCAAGGACTATCAGATTGACTCGTTTTTAGAAACTTATCATGTTAAGAATATTTATACTGATGATGAAACATTGGGCGGAAAGATTTCATTAGGCATATATCAGAGTTCTGGCGATATATTGTTCTTTTTGGATGATGATGATTTATTTAGTAAAGATAAAATTAGGGAAGTTATCTATAAATTCAGTAAATATGATATAGGGTTTTATCATAACGCTCAAGAGGTAATTCATAACAAGTTAACTGGTTCTAATTTATCTACGGATAATCAAAGATTTATGTATTATACTAGTATTGACACTCGAAGGCTGAAGGAACTTTTATACAAGTTTAAAGCAGGGTTTAACGGTAGTTCTATAGTAATTAGTAGAGACTTGGCGATGAGATGCGTTGACTTATTGAAAAATGTTAATATATCTGTCGATACATTTCTATTATTTTGTGCCGTAGAAAATAACCTACCTATAATGATAGATTTTAGAAAGTTGACTTATTACAGGATTATTATGAGCCAAAATAGTAATACAGAGGTAAATGACAAATTGTTTAAGATGCTATACGAAGACGCATTGTATTTTAAGCAAATATTTAGTAGCAAAGCCCTGAGAGATTTTATTGAAATGTCTATTATTCAGCATGATTTCTTATATAAGATTATTTCTAAAAAAGAAATTAGTAAAAGAGACGCTTTAATTAGCATGGTAAAGATGTTAAGATATTCCCTAAAATACCCTAATAAGTGGAATTTCTTCCTACAAGGACTTTCCTTATTATCAGTGTTCTCAGCGGAGAAAAGCAGAAGTCTCTATCTAAAAAAAGTTCGGAGTAACTCAATGCTCTCTATATAATCATGCTTTTAGTTTCTCAATAATAGATAACAGCAGTTTAGTCTGATTTTGTATAGAAAACTCTTCAGCTCTTTTTCTGCTTTTCACACTAGTATCTTCTGGGTAACCTTCGTTATAAACTTTTATTGTTAGTCTATAAAACTCCTCTTCATCTGATGCTAACCAACCTGTTTCCCCATCTACTATAGTCTCAGCTGGTCCCCCAGAATACCTAAAAGCAATTACTGGTGTCCCAGCGGCCATAGACTCAACCGGTATATAACCATAATACTCGAAGTCAATAGGGTACAATGTAACCAATGCTGAAGAGTAGAGATCCCTTAATTCCTCATCAGAAACTCTCTCTAAATACTCGGCGTTAGGTATCTTATACCCTATGCTCTTCATCTTTACTTTTTCCGCGATTTTAGTTAGCAGATCTACGTGAGAAGGATATCCTCTTTTTAGAAACACTAACACGAACTTCTCTTTATTCTTAGAAGGTTTAAAGAAATCTGTATTTAAGGGCGGGTAAACTACTGCCTTAGGGGGTCTGTTGTAAAGTAAAGAAACATAGACGGCTGAGGTTTTACTATTCGCTAATACAACCTTATATTTCTTAACGAAATTCGAGAATTTTATCGCATTATATAGGAGAAATGGAGACGCTAATGCTGAAACTAGCTTATTCCTTCTAATAAACGGTTCCCAGAAAAATACACTAGTTAACACTCCTTGACTCCAATAGATTAAGTCGTCTTTAAATTCTGAAACGGGAATTATGTCTTCAACAGCGACTATGTATATTCCATCATCATGAAGATATTTTTTAAAGGGCTTTAGAGGGGACGGAGAGCCTAAAAGAATTCTAAAGCTTGAAAGCAGCCCTAAACCTTTATCGATATTAATTATTTCTATGTTTCCAAGTTTGTTTACGCCTATTGAGGTAGATAATGAAATAATTACTGGTTCATATCGACTTATTTGTTTTATTCCTTTAGAAAAATTTATTATAGCCCTACTGGCCCCGTCTCTTTCTTTAAGACGACTGGTGAGGAAAAAGATCTTCATGGTTTATCACCGCTTCTTTGCATAAATAAACCCTAAGTTCTTTAGGGTGTGCTCAACTTTTACTTTATACCCGTTTTTAGTCAGATTACTTACTATATCCTTATAGTTATAATCCCATTCTATGAGCAAACTCGGTATTTCCTTGATATAAGGGACTATGATTTTCTCACATCCGTCGCAGTCTATTTTAGCTACATCAAATGGACCATAATTAGAGATTAATTTTGGCCAACTGATATAATTTTCATCGTCCTTTATGCCTACGCCCTTGTCTACCACAATAACGTTATTGATACTGTTAGCCTTTAAGTTTTCCCTCATTAGTTCAACTTTCTTACTGTCTACTTCTACTGCTACCACCTCTTTCGCTCCTGCAATGGAAAAGTAAATTGGGGAATCCCCAATCCCTGCCCCTATATCTAACACTCTCTTTCCCCTAACGTCTATTCTCCAATAATCTGAGAAGGAATCACCTGGATAACTTAATTTCCAACCCTTCAAACAAATTTCCCTTCCATTAAATTGAAATCTCACACTATCTTCATTAAGTTCAACGATCTTTAGCCCAGCCAGCAAGACTATCTCGTTAGGTTTCAAATACAGTAGTTGCCCATTTCTTAGTTTACACTTTATCCTCTCTTTATGAAGATAAATACTGAGCATTACTGAATGCCAGTTCTCGAAAGTCGTACTATATTGTCTTATTAATTCAAGCAATCGTTTAGGCGGAATGAACTCCACATTTCCACAATAGGTTTTTTAAATATAAACATTATGTACTCATATATGCCTAAAGACCCAATAAAGGAATTCTACGAGCAACACTACGCTAAGTTAGAGTTAACAGCCCACATGCTTAGGAGGATAAAACTAACTGAGGACGCGATTGAAAAATTTGCAAAAAGTAAAGAGTCGATATTAGAAATAGGCTGCGGTACTGGAGAGAACTTGTCTTACTACGTTAACAAGTTTCATTTCACTAACGCCTACTGTGTGGAAATAGCATCTTTTGCTGAGATGGAAATTAGGGAGAAGGGCATAACCCCGTTTATACTTGACGTAAACGTTACTGAGATTCCTTTAGAGATTTCCTCAATCGATGTTTTGGGGAGGTGATAGAGCACCTTTACGATTCTAGTAAAATAATAAAAGATTAAATATGTGTTTCCAATTTTATTACTCTACAATTTAACTTTTTAAATAGTTTCATAATATTGGTAGCCTTTAGAGAAATTTGCTCGGTTATATTCTATCTTTCAAGTAAACTGATCAAACCAGAAATTTTCAGTATGCTATAAGTCCAAAGGATATCAGAACTCACAATATTCTCGGCGTTAAGTATTCCACATGAATTATTTTTAATTTTTTGCTCTTTTAAACGACAATATCACGTCTAGAATAAACAATATAATAAGAGATATAAAAAATATTAAATTACTAAAAAATAATTTCACCAAAATATAAATTGTAATCGATATAATTAGGATCGGAGAAAGGAAGACTATAGGCTTTTCCATCACGTTAGCTGGATAAAATGGCGGTACAATTAAGTCTATGAGATAAAATAGTGTGAGTATACTTGCAGATATAAGCAAGTTCAAGAATGAAAATAACAAAGATAAAAGCGTAGATGCAAAGATTATGGCGACGTAGTTTTTCCAACAAGTTAGCAATGACGAGAAGCCATTCACTAGCCCCTATAGTAAACTATTTGTTTGGGGAAAAGAGAAACCTTACCACCATTAATTCTTGATAATAATACACGTTTTGTAGTAGAAAACCTATTAGCTGCCTCAATCCTAAGTATATTAATTGGATGCCTTATGAACTGTCTGTAAACGTTTCTTAAATCCTCTATTGCCACCTCTTTCTTTTTAAACTTAAACCTAAATAGTATTTCCTCAACTTGTTTCATGTTTTCCTCGTCATGTACCTCCATCTCAATTAGTTCTAGGTATTTCACGGTGTTTATGCTGCCGAGAAGCGCTTTACCTTCAGCTCCTTCTATATCCATTTTAAGTATTCTAGGTCTTAAACGGTTTTCTTCTGCTATCACGTCAAGAGTGGTCGTCTCAACAGTACCTTCACCGTCCTCAGATACAAAAGCTCCTACACCTTCTCCTCTCATATTGACCCTTTTACCTGGTTTGTCGTACAGTGCTTTAGGAATAATGATCACGTTGTTTAGTCCATTTAACTCTACGTTCTGTTTTAAGATTTTTAAGTTGTTGGGCTCAGGTTCTATAGCAATAACTCTTCCCTTTTCCTTAACCTTAAATGATGCAAGGATAGAAAACAAGCCTATATTGGCCCCTGCATCTATAACTACATCTCCTTCTCTAATACTTGAAAGTAGGTGAGAGTAAATATTTTCTATTATAACTTGATAAAATGCGGCAAAGTCACTTCTCCGTGAGAGTATCGCCTTAGCTGGAATCCCCGTAAAAGGTCGTAAGTCGACCATCATGCATGTATATCTATGGTGCCAAAGTTTTTAAATATAATCTTTCTTAAAATCCTTTGATAGCAGTTTAGCTACTTCTAAAGTGTATGAGGATATTCCAGAGCTTCCCTTGTCATAGGCTGATATTATGATATCCAAGGCAAGTAAGATAATGAAATTAGATATGAAAAGCTTTTCCATAGATAAATTGCTACTGCAATACCTTTAGAACTATTATTGTTATTTTCGTTTTGTATGCAATATTTAAATAATATTGATGTATGATATCCCTCTCAAACTTACCTAAATCATAAGTATCGATTACTCTAACTGCTCTAAAATTAACATTCTTATTAATTTTTAATACTATCAGTTGACTGTAGTTCTTTGCCAAGCTTAACTTCTTTCAACATTTGGGACGTTTTCTATCAAAAATAATAGTATTGAATTTATAGCAAGTTAAAATTTAAATACTAATCGTTGTTTAGTAATCTTCTTAAGGATTCTATATAATTCTCGACAGTGCCTAAGTCGTAAACTTTATCAACCATTATAGCCTTGAATCTTCTACCCCTTTTTATAAGACCTTTAATACCATCTGTCAATTGCAATTCCTCTTCGTATTTTATTTGTCTTAATTCATCGAATATCTCTTCATCAAACATGTAATAAGGAACTACGACCAAGTTAGACTTAGGCTGCTTCGGCTTCTCCTCTATATCTATCACATACCCCTGCTTATCTACTAAAACGACACCGTAAGGTCTTGGGTCTTGGACAGTAGTAACTAAAAATGAGTTAACAACCATTGATGATATAGGTATCATGGGTAGAATTGTGTCCGCGGCCACTACTAGAAATTCTCCTTGAATAAAAGGTTCTGCCCTTAGCACCGCATCGCCGAAACCTTTAGGTTCTGGTTGATTAACAAAAGCTATTCTACTATTCTCAACTTTCTGGTAAAATTGCCTTAAATAATTTGCTTGGATAACCTTGCCCTTAGCTTCGAGGTAATTAATAAAGTCATAGTCTGGTGTGAAGTGATCCTCAATAACTCTCTTCCCTCTTCCGACTACAATAACGAAGTCCCTTATTCCGATGTCATATAACTGTTCGAAAATAATCTGAATTATAGGTTTAAATTGCCCATTAAAAGGGATAGGAAACATTTCCTTAGGAATTTCTTTAGATGCTGGAAGTAATCTAGTGCCCAAACCAGCTGCGGTAATTACTGCGTGAATATTTACCTCACCTTAGATAATCCTATTGCCCTATATTTACTTCTTGACATCTTATTAGGGTCAAGAACTCTTCTACCATCTAAGACAGCCTTATCTTTAAGCATATGCTCTATGCCTCTGAATTCATCCCATTCTGTTGCTATTATTACACCATCTGATCTCTTCACGCACTCCTCCTTACTGCTTACCATTTCCACTAACGATGTTTTAGCCTTAGGATCATATGCTATGACGTTAGCCCCAATATCGACTAAAAGTTTAGCAATTTTTAACGCTACACTTTCTCTAGTATCATCCGTGTTAGGCTTAAATGCAATACCTAAAATACAAATTGTTTTACCCTTTAGTTCGCCTAATAACTCTTCCATTATCTTTACAGCTCTTCTAGGTCTTTCCTCATTAACTTTTATCGCGGCTTCTACTATTTTTAATTCCTCGCCTAATTCTCTAGCAAAGGATGCAAAAGCTAGAGTATCTTTAGGGAAACATGAACCTCCGTAACCTAAGCCAGCGTTTAAGAAATAGGGAGCTATCCTTTTATCTAATCCTATAGCTTTAGCTATGGTATTGACATCACAGTTAGGTATTACCTCACACAAATTCGCTATTTCATTAATAAATGAAATTTTTGTCGCTAAAAAAGAGTTTGCAGCGTATTTGATCATTTCAGCTTCTTCAATTGAAGTCCTTAAAACCACAGTCTTTGTAAATGACCATAAGTTTTCAATTACATCTCCAGCCGCTTTACTATCACTTCCAATAACTATCCTATCAGGTTTAATGGTGTCTATTACAGCACTACCCTCTTTTAGAAATTCTGGGTTAGCTACTACTTCCCTCTCTACTATCTGTTTTACTTTTCTACTTGTACCTGGAACTACTGTGCTTTTCACAACAACGATCGCATCCCTCTTAAGGTAAGGTTTCATAGTCTTAGCAGCGTCTAAAACATAGCCTATATAGTTCTTCCCTTCTACGGTAGGTGTAGCGACTGTAATAAAGACAATATCCACGTCTTTTAACGCGGAGTAATCTGTGGTGAAGAGAAATCTATTCTTATTTTTTAAGAGAAGTTCATCTAAACCTGGTTCATAAATGGGAGAACGGTTGCACTGTAAACCTTTAACCTTATTTTGATCAATGTCTACTCCAACTACTTCATGTCCTTGATCTGCTAATACTGCCCCCGTTACTAATCCTACAACACCTAATCCTACAACACCTATTCTCATTTTAATACACCCTTAAACCAATTTATGGTAAGTTTTAATCCCTCTTCTAAGGAAATTTTAGGATACCAGCCCAATTTTTCCTTAGCCTTAGTTATGTCAGCTGCTCTCCTAGGTGGGTCATCTGGTCTAGGGGGAAGATATTTAATTCTAGATTTGCTACCGGTAAGCTTAATTATCATATTAGCCAACTCAATAATCTTTATTTCTTTGTCTGAACCTATATTAAATACTTCACCTTCTAGTCCATCTTTGTATATTAATTTTATTGTAGCATCAACCCAGTCAGATATATATAGAAAAGCTCTAGTTTGATTCCCATCTCCGAACACTGTTACGTCCTCTCCTTTTAGTGCTTGATAAATAAATCTTGAAACCACTCTACCATAAGTTCCATCTTCTCTTAGACCAGGGCCATATACATTAAAAGGCCTCTGGATTCTTGTATCTAACTTATATTGTCTGTGGTAAGCCATTATCAAAGCTTCTGAGAATCTCTTGCTTTCGTCATAACAGCTCCTTATTCCTATAGGATTTACGTAACCCCAATACGTTTCAGGGGTCGGAATTATTGAGGCAGAACCATATACTTCAGATGAAGATGTGTATATAAATCTTGCATTACTTTTTCTGGCTATTTCGAGCATTTTGTAAGTACCTAGTGAATTAGAAAGAGCTGTATCTACTGGATGTTCTATGTAGTCCTCCGGTGAAGGTCTAGCTGCCAAATGGATGACGACGTCGTACTTTTTTTCTGTCTCAAATTCCTCAACTTTTTTCTTAATAAATTCTACATCTTTTCGTATATTAAAGTATTTTGCGGTTGATAGATCATCAACTATTGTTATTTCCTCTCCTTTTTCTAACAATGCCTCTGTTAGATGAGAACCTAAGAATCCCGCTCCTCCACTTATAAGTATTTTCATCAACAATCTCTATCTTTGACGAGATATAAATCTTTTGGTTACAAAATTATTAGAGAAAAGTATACGTATATAATTATAAATAGTGTCATGCATTTATAAATTTTTCTTGTAAAATTTCAGTCTTTTATCCATGTATCTAGGTCATTAATCCTTTTCTGTCTAATTTTTGTTGAGAATAAATCCAAATATAAAAAGAAACGCCTCTGTGAAGAGTGCTATGTATGTAGAGTGACGTATCTGATGGTTTAGCCAGTCTTAGTAATTATATTTGATGATTCTAAAGGTTTACCGAGTATTTTATCTATATATTCTTTAAATTTACTAGGAATAATAAAATATCTACACGCAGTAACAATATCTTTAAACGATTCTAATTTTTTAAATTTATGTTCATTCTATCATTTTAGGAAAGCGCAGCAGTTTTAAGTACATTTTAATTTAATACAGTAGTATTTAATTTACATTTTATATAATTATTCCTAATACAATGTTAGCTGGGTTTTAGCAGGAAAATTAAATCTAGTTAACCACCAAATTCACGTTATTAGTAATAACCTCGGAATTGTTAAAATAGTCCTCGTACCGTCTTCATGTTACAGTAGCTTATTCAATGAGGCCTTATCAATTCTTAATAGTAGGGAAGTAATTTCAGTTATTAACAATTCCATAAATGTTAAAGCTGGTAATTATTCACCTACAGCTTATGGTATTTCAGTTTTTGCCAATCCTTGGTTTTTATTCTTACTATATGCACACGTTATTTACGTTAAAAATTATCTTTATAAGAGTAATTACTATTTTGGAACTGCTGAGATTTATATACTTTCTTACTCTCTACTTCTACCACCTCTTTCGCTCCTGCAATGGAAAAGTAAATTGGGGAATCCCCAATCCCTGCTCCTATATCTAACACTCTCTTTCCCCTAACGTCTATTCTCCAATAATCTGAGAAGGAATCACCTGGATAACTTAATTTCCAACCCTTCCATTAAATTGAAATCTCACACTATCTTCATTAAGTTCAACGATCTTTAGCCCAGCGAGCAAGACTATCTCGTTAGGTTTCAAATACAGTAGTTGCCCATTTCTTAGTTTACACTTTATCCTCTCTTTATGAATACTGAGCATTACTGAATGCCAGTTCTCGAAAGTCGTATAATTAATAAAGACACTGAGATACTTATCCGCTACAAAATTAACTAGTAAGTTCAGCGAAACTCCTCCTCGACTACGCAACTAGCAAAGCTTTACGTTATTCTTCTCACAAATTACGTTTGTCCAGCTGTAGACTTTACCGCAGTAGACCTCGAAGCCAAATACAATAAGCATGCCCACTGAAAGTGTTGCCAACCTATTATGTAGGGGTCAATGTGAGGTAGGTCTTCAGCCGGTGTTGAGTCTCATTACTGTTAAAATTCTGCTCAGTAGCTAAAATTCTCTTTGTAGACGTAAATGGGAGAGCAGATAAAACGTTTCGTAGCTTGAGAGAAATGAATAGGTAAAAACTCTTTAATTACTTCATCTTCTTTCTTATGTGTTTTCAATTCAAATCCCAGCACTTCACGGTAAGTACTTAAGAGAGGTCTTGGAATCAATAAGGGAGCAAACTTTTCAAGATTATGAAGTAGTAGTGGTTAACTCTGGAGGAGGAGTAATCAGTGATATAGTTCACGAGTACGGTTTCAAAGAAGTGAGAAAAGACGTTAAACTTTTGGAAGCTCGTTATTTAGCTAACAAGGAGAGCCGGGGTGATTACGCTTTTTTGCTTGACGAGACGAGACCCTTAAGGAAAGATGCTCTTGAGATACTCTCTAAGAACCTTCACGACATGGTTATAATAGGCGAGAGGGAGTTAGGTGACTCGTTCTGGAGTAGGGCTGCCCAGTTGGACAAGGAGAACATAATGGAATGTAACTCACCGGAAGCGGTTAGGGGCTTTGCCTTGCCTAGGCTATTCAAGAGGGAGTTACTGACTGCTTCGTTAGAGAAGCTAAGGGAAAATTTGAGAGAAAAGTTCAGCCAAGTGGTTTTCCCGGATCACGAGCTAATTTATTACGAGGCATCCGGATTCTCTAACGACATTTTTGTAATAAAAGACGAGTTAGTTTACCACTACGGCGATTTTACCCTGAAGGAGATCGTGAGGAAGTATTACCGTTACGGGAAGAGCTTGAAAGTGCTTAAAGACACTCCTTACTCCTTTATGACGTCTGTGAGCAGGAAGAGGAGGGAAATATGCGTTGGTGGTATTAAAGGACGACTTACCCTTTATATACTTTACTTAGCCAGAGGTATTCCTTTTCTGTTCGGTAAGTTTAGTTTATAAAAAAGTAGGACCGTATCTTAGGTAGGGGTCGGACTTTCATTGAGGTTTCATGAATTTGTATTCAACCTCTCGTCCTATTTTCAATTAGCTTGATAATTTTTATGACAAAGGAACCTATAGATAATGAGGAGGAAACTATAAATGGGTAAATTAAAAGAACAAAAAGAAAAATAAGAAATACCTTTTTGTTAATCATATCCTATCGCTCTAGCTTTCTACTATTGCTGTTCCCGGTATATCTACACCATTACTAGTAATTAAAGTAAAGCTTATTGACTGGCCAGGGGAGAGAGATAAGCTTGATGGTAGAGATGTAGATATAATTGTTGTCCCAACAGGAACTGGAATACTTGCAGAAGTAGGTGCTCCACCGTTTATTATAATTGCAGTTATCGTACCTGGTGCATTACCAGTATTTTGCAGTATAACATATAGCTGATTATCTTGTACGTATGCGTTTACTACCGATATTCTCGGTTGCGCACCAAAAGCACCAAATAGCCCGAAAGCAAATCCAACAACTACTAATGCTATTATTACTGAAGCTATTACCAGTATATTAGAGCAGTTACTGCATTACTTAATCCTTTCCTACCTTTCTTCATACTAATCCACTTTATGAAAAATGTCTATAAATCTTTCTATCATAAATTATTACGTACTTAACGTGAATTAAAGAACCGTCCAATATTACCGTCTACTAAAAAACAAAAATAAACAATTCTCACTAAATCCCGGTATTACAACTTCTTTTGCCAGTGAAAAACGCAGCTGTGTTTTTCACTAAAATCTTGCGTTCATATGCGTCGCAATGAATTCAACCACTTCAAGCAACCTCGCCTGAATTTCGAGAAAGCATTGAACAGGCAATTCACTTTCGCAAGGCTTCATTACAGAAAACGGGGGTTAAGGGGGCGGAAAGCCTCGCCATTCAACCCTAAGTAGAACCATGCCGCACTAAAGGTTCCTTTTAAGTACTTAGGAAAAAATAAAAGTAAAAGGTACGTAAACCCATAGTAAGCGTTTACCCGTGGCTTTTCTAATTCAGCAACGGCTTAAGGGATAATACACTGTCACCCTCCGAGGAATAGGTAAATTTCTTCTCTTCATTTATAAATTATTAGATACCCTTAAACTATAAAGGAGTGAAATTAAGATAAAAACATTCAAGATTCTAAATGATAAAAGTTATAATTTTCTAGAAAAATTTTCATAATAAAACCTTTATTGCTTTATTAATATTGTTATTGGAGACGAAAGACTGTCTAAATCCCCTTTCTGCGCCACTAGCTCTCCTCCCTTAAATTTTATCTCTATAATATTTCTCTCATCAGATAAAATTACAACAACTGTTGAATTAACGCTCTTAACCATCGCTATTTCCAGATACTTTTCTAACTCATCCTTATTTATTTTACCCGAAAATATCGTTTTCATTTCGTAAATTGATACTTCTCCCTTTACGCCATTCTGTTCCTCTTGAATCCTTTTTTCCTTTGTCATTTCAGTTTTAAACACTTCCTTTCCTTTTCTATAGAACGCATCAGCTTGCCCCTTGACTATACTTTCAAATGGTCCATCATAAAAGAATACTAACCTTACTATAGTAATTCCTCCTTTCGAAGGAAAAATTGTAAACCTTAAACTGGATTTTATCTTTATTAAACCTTCACTTTTTTCCACTAAATAGATGATATCTGTATTAGTGAAAACTCTCTTAACTTTTAATTTTATTGTAAATAACCAGCTTACATATAACTCCCAGCCATCGTCAACTCGTTTTAAATCCTTAAAATGAGGAATATATTTCATTAAGTTTTCAGGATTCATGAGATAATCTCTAACCACCTCTGGAGGAGCTTCTACCTCAAAGTCATAAGCTTTTTCCATAAATTATAATAAGTGTGTCCAACTGTAAAGCATTATTAGATTTTTTTAAATAATGCAGAGCGCAGAAAGCGGTTTGTTAATACTTTCTTCTCATCAGCCACTGCAGAGGAGAGTTCTGAAGATTAAACGTATTCTCTCTTATTCCCGCGATACGAAAGTTTCACATAAGGTAGTACTCGCGTATTTCCGCAAACATTATTGGTTAATTGCGAATGGATTTTGCCCTTATTGCCACAACCACTATAGGAATTTTGGAATACTCTCTAACCATATCATGCGCAGCCATACGCTGGAGGTTGCTGAAGATTATTTTAAGCTGAGAGAAAAGATTAAAGAGGGGGGGGGGAAATGAAAGTAGATTGCACCAAGTTAAGACAGGCATTTGAAGAGGCAAAGATTCTCAAAAATGATCCATACGATTTTACGTTAGCTATGACACATTTTTATCTCAGAAATGAAGGACTCGAAACACCAACAGGATATTCAGTCCCATCAAGTGAACTGAAGGAGCTAATCAAAAAGAATGAGTTGCTGATTCACTATATTCTCGACGAAGGCAAAGATTTCATGGAAGCGTGCGAAAAAGTGCATGGTTCTTAAAACACAGCTGTTTTGTTTTTATTTGCTTGTTCTCTCATTTTTTTTTAAATGTCTGAATCTAGCTATTCTGCGTTCTTCGTCATTCTATTCATATTCACAATTCTCTTTCTCATTGTAGTAGCATTTTTATTACTCGGCATTCTTAACGGTGTTTTCGCCACTTATGCCCACCATCCTCTCTCACCTTCTTTGTTGTCTAACCTGGATTTTGTGCTGTATCTATTCGCGTTCGGTATTTTTGCGGTTTTGTTTCTTTTAATTGCATTTGCAATCCAAAAGAAAGGAAGTTAGCTTACGAATTTTCTTTTTTTAGTCTCGCGGTTTTGTTTCTAACATGACAGGTCAAAAAAACAGTGAAAGTCTAGTTGGCGAGCTGGTTAACCAAATTAATGAGCTATACTTATCCAATCCGAATCAAGTCTTAATGTTGGCGAAACAAGCGGGTATTGAAAACCCAACATTCCTAGCCACACCACCAACGAAACCATCCGGTGAACTCAGTTTCGCGAAATTAAGCAACATAGCAGAGATAGTGACAAAACTCGAAAATTATGGTTTACCGTCACTTTTGCGCCAATATTTTATGAATGTTGTAAAGAACCCAGTAGTGTTAAATAACGTGGTTGAAACTTATTATAAAATTGCAAAGATAATTCCGAAAGAAGTTGAGAACGAAAAACCTTTAGTCATTGAGAACGAAGGGTTTGCGTCTAAGTCAATCCCGCCTGTGGTAAGATAGCTACAGATTTGTTAGCTGTTATAGACAGACTATGGAATATATTAAGATAGAGGCAATTATTATTTTATTCAATTAATTATTACTCAATTTCTTTCGCAAAAACGCTAATTTTAATGGCTTCTCAAACTTTTTAGCTCTGTAGTTAATGATAGATTAATGGAGTCAAAAATACCCGCCATAGAGAAACACAGAGATGCTTACGTAAAGATAAGGATAATAGAAAGCCTAGATGAACTAGCTTTAGGATTAAAATTACTAAAGGAAGGGTTTAGCAGGAACTCCGCTAATAAAGTATTTCAGTCTTGGAAGGCAATAATAAGTGCATTAACAGTCATAAACCTTGAGAAAATGCCTAGAAACGAAAAAGAGAAGGAGTGGTATTATAAGTCTGGATTCCTTGCCCCTACCACTGGATTAAAAGGAATTTCACAGAGGCTTGAAGAACTTGGATATAAGGTAAATTCCCTAACTTCGGTTGCGTTAGAATTACATAGGTATGCTTATAATGGGCTTTATAAAGGGGCGAGCGACTATTACGAAAGGGAAGAAGCTATTAATGACATCATTTACTTGTCTAAGGAAATTATGAAGGTTATAAAAGAATTCTTTAAGGAATATTGGGATGAGGAAATTGAAGAACATTACAATCTTGCTGAGAAGGAACTGATGAAATAGCCTTGGATAACACACTTTCTATACTGCTTAAAGAAACATTTATATTTATGGGTTACTCGATGCATAATTATGGGTAAGGAGTTTATACTAACAATTGATGACAAAGGCAGAATTACTATACCTAAAGAAGTGAGGGAATTAATTAAAAGTAAGAAATTAAAATTGAGGGTGGAAGATTCTAAAATAATATTAGAGCCTATAGTAGTAGATGTTGACAAGTATTATGGCATATTCAGGAAAGATTTAGAAGACGTAGATATAGACAATTTACTAAAAGAAGCGATAACTGAGGTATTCTGACTTCCTTATATAAAACATATTAGTCAGATCTGAGTAATACAGATCTGACTGGGGTGTAGGCCGTTGACTTCCTTGAGTGTAGAGCTCCCCCACCCTGGAACGGTAGACCCAAAATCTTTTTGCAAAAAATAATTCTGATAGGATAATATATCATTCATAAAGATAATAGGATTTATAACAATATAAAAGATTTAATAAATTGGAGAAAGGTTTAAGGTGAGGGAGAAGGTGTATTACCACGTGAATATCTAAGATGATAACACGACCTCTCCCTCACCAAAATAACCTTCAAAAAATAGGGTATAAATTATTTTCCTGCTTAACTTCAAGGGAAAGAGAAGAAGTAGATAAAACCCTCATCTCCGCGTATGGAAAAACTCAATAGAGAGTCAAGAGCATATAACATAACCACAGACAGTAAGAAACTACGTAAAGAAGCAAGGAATAAAGATAACTAAGAAACTCCTAGAGCAGAAAAATATCAATAGAGGTATTAAAGGGGGTAAAGGAGGTAGACCTATCAATAGACGTGGTATGGTAAACCAGTGGAAGGGCTTGGGAGTTCTGAGAAGGGAAACTCTTGGAACTACGCAACAAGGATAAAGTACTCCTCCTAGCCTTTCAATGGAATGAGCAAGGACGAGATAGTTTCTCGTGGAGCAAGTGGTTACTATGGGATTCAAGATAAGGCTAATAACTCTCGACGCTGGCTTCTATTGATGTGCTCAAATTCATTTCATGTGATTGCTGTTCCAGTTGGGGATGTGAAGGTCTATGAGGAGATGGGGATTACATATAGTAAGAGGCATAGGAGGGATGAGGCTAAGTTTAGGCTTCTTGTCTACACTAGGGAGGAAGAGGAGAATTCGTGTTTACTTTGCTAGGGCTACTAACCTAGACTTGCCTAAGGGGGAAGTGTTGAGGTTGTATAATAAGGTTAGGGGTCCTATATTTTGGGGTATTAAGGCCTTTCTCCCCTTCACTACTAAGTTTGTTTTTCGCGTGTTGGTGTTCGTGTTGGTGCTCTACTCCTTGTATATTCAAGGAGATGATGGGGAGGGAAGAGTTTAGACTATTGCTCATTCTCTTGTTCTCAATTGATTTATTCACAGAGAATTTTCCATTTAAGTTAATAGAAACGCTTATTTACACTATAGATTTATTTTCAAGGAGGTGATTTTGGGTCTACCGTTTAGGGCGGGGAGCTTCCGGTATAAAAACTTTTAGCCAAAAATTGAGCATAGTCCACACTACTTATGCAAACAAAAGCCCTCGTCATCACCCGTTAGCATTAAATGGCTTATTATAATACAGCACAGCCCAAGTAATAACAGCATAGCACATGCAACAATCAACTTCTTACCCTTTAACCTACCCTTATGCTCCTCATAAAAACGCTTGATCACCGGATTAACCTTGATAGCAGTCAAAGCTGCAAGATAGAAAGCCCTCCTCAAAACAGCATCACCCCTCCTTGAGACACCTCGCGACACAACACTCCCCCCACTCAACAACAGGATCAAGACCACAATAAGCCACAAACTTCCTCTTATCATCAAAACGCCTAACATCACCTAACCCTAAAATTATCAAACCCAGCGTCTTCCCAATACCCGGTATAGTAAAGATCAAACTATCCCTAGGAACAACATCCTCAAGCCTCTTCTCAACCTCCCTCTTCCTAGCCTCAAGCCTCTCCAACTCATCCAAAAGAAACTTAACCTCAGACAAGATGATATTATCCCCACCCTCCAATACTTCACTCAAATTCTTCCTAGACAAGCTATCACTATAACCCAAGAGGATTAAGTCGCTCCTCAACCTGTTCTTAACCCTAACAATACTCTTAACGATAAAATCCCATTGACTCGTCAACTCCCTAGCATCACTTAACGTAAACTCACATATTAACAACTAGTTCAGCGAGTTTTTTAGCATCATTCTTGTCACTCTTCTCGCCCCTAAAATCCTTGAACTTCTTGATTACCAAGGGATTAATAACCCTCACCTCATACTCATTCATCAAGCACTTGGCAAGGTTAACGTGGTAAACTCCGGTACTCTCAATACCTACTTTACAACCTCTTGGCAGGACTTTCTTCACTTCCTCAAAACCTTGCTTATCGTTAGGAAACTCGTAGAATTTACCTTGAAAATATACTATTAGTTTATCTTTTGATACATCTATCCCTGCAACTGGGGCCTTTATGTGTATTCACCCTTATGTTTTATTCGGGCTTTTTGCCCAATTTCAGTCTGAATTTGGAGGTTGGCCAAGCTCACCGTCGAGCTTTAAGCTCAAGGGAGTCAACGGCCTACACCCCAGTTAGATCTGTATTACTCAGATCTGACTAATATGTTTTATATAAGGAAGTCAGACTAATGGACGTCCTAAACTAGTGGCAAAAAGAAGAGTCATGATTATGCTATTTGTTATCATTTATCATTCCTAATCCTTTCAACGCTATTAAGTAAGCCGACGCCATATGCCTATCAAAAACCCATTTCTTTCATTACCCTATCATGCTCCTCAGAGTTAGTAGTACACCATAACCCTCAGGCTTATGCGAAGAGAAGTACTATTGTTTTCTTAAGGAGAAAATAATTTTTAGCAAAGACATAAGGTATTATATTCCTTTTTATTTTAGATGTGTAATTCTTCTCTCAAAATATGTCTTATCTATTTGAAAGGAGTTCGAAAAGACATTAGATTGAAAGTTAGTTTCCTAAGCTAGTTCCCTCAGCTCCATATGCGTCGAACGTAACTAGGAGAATAAAAAATTTTAACTTCACGGTAAGAATAATGATTCATGTATAAAGAACTATTTAATCAACATTCATCATTTAATGCCTCTGCTGAAAACACTTCGTTCAGCTTCAATAGTACTTTCTCTCAAAACTTCTCGTCGAACATGATTACCCCAAGCATTAAGGAATATAATGATGGCGTTTCCATAGATTTTGGAGGCTCCCCTTATTACGTAGAGTATCACGATGCAAACGTTCAAATTTGGAGGGATAAAGATGGAAGGATAGTTTCAATTGATATAGTTTACGAGGACGATAGTGAATGATAGCCCTTGCAGATTATGAATTAATTTCTATTAGACCGGGAATTTTAATTGCTAGAGTAGAGAATGAGGAGTTGAAGGTTAGAATTTTCCCTATACCGATTCACGTAATTAAGAGCGGTGAAAATTACAGTGTGCAAATTAATATAGTAATTTCGGTAGATACTAATAGTCCTAAATTCGGCGAACCATGTAGCCCGCAAAACCTGACCTCCTCCCCGCCTAAAGGGCGAGGGTTCCCGAGGTCTTAAGGGTTACACCCCTTTATGGGTGCTACTCGGTTATGATCCACAATGAAGGATAATGGTTTTTTCACGGCTTCGGCGATTACTCCTAATGCCTTCTTTAGAATGTTTAACGCACCATTCAAATCGCTGTGAAGTTTATGACCTAAAGGACGGTTGACAACACCTCTTGGGTTCCTCTTTACTTCCACATCATGATAAGCGCAATACTTGGACGTATTGTACTCAACAACCTCAAACACCTTCATACCATATTCTTGTGCTTTCAATTCTATGGATTCCATTAGCTTACGATAAGACCACATGTTCACTGTAAACTTATTACCCTTCTCCTGCACAATGTTGAATGGATAACCTAAGTAGATTGTTGAAACTCCTAGTTCGTAGAGTGTTTCAATAAGGTGGGAGGCTAGATTACGGTAGAGGTGAAGGAGCCTCCTAGTTAGTTTCTTAAAAAACCTCCTCTTTTCCCTCAACAATTCTAGGTACGCATCATATTCACCAATGTTTCTGGTTCTGTCAGCTAACGATTGCACTTCTGAAATCCTTCTTTGGAAGTAAAAGTAGTCCTCCTTTGTTCTAACACCCTTGTAGAGCAACCAAGTTCCGTCGTTAACTACTACACTAGCTATTACGTTGATGCCTAGATCGATTGAAGTTACTTTGTTTCCCTTTGGTTTGGAAATCTGGATGGACTTTCTCTCACCCTTGACGACGTGCTTACTCTTCTTTCCAGTTTCCTCAACACCTACTTCAATTGGTATGTGAGCATACCAAGCGTTCTTGGTCTCGTCAAAAATTATTTCTAGTCTACCTTGTTTACCATACCATTTTAGTCTACCGACAAAGTCTATTTCCATGTCGAAATCCTTGAGGATTAATTTGTGATTTCCAGCATCTACCTTGTAACGATCTTGTCTAACAACTAGTATTAGCTTTCTTTTCCCTGCTTCTCTGTCCTTCCAGTATCTAGGCGGAGAAACGTGGTTCATGTGTGGTGGTAGTTTTCTTTCCTTCTTCAGTTTTAACAAGGAGAAGAAGGATGACCACGCTTCATTATTCTTCTGAAGGACAGCTTGAGCATTAACACCCAGTATGGCCTTGTACTTCTCGTAGTATTTGTTCCACGTTCCCTTAAAGTCTACTTTCCCTTCGTGAAAGAATTGTTGCCTCCTTTCGAAGTTCACTTCGTTGAAGAGTTTTGCAGAGAGATTAGCTAACCTCCTCAGCTTTCTTTCTTGAAAACCATTTGGAAGAAGACGAACTACATTGGTTCTTCGATTTGAGTATTTAACTTCGTAGACACCCTCCTCTGGCATTGCGGGAGTAGGAGTCGGCTCCCGCTCCTCATCCCCTAAGAGTTGACCAGAGGAGGGTGCCATAACTAATCGTTATTGCTGAAGTTTAAATAGCTTTACCCTGCCCCTAGAAGGGGCGAGGTTTGTCTCTCATTTTATCACGACATGGAGTTTTAGTTTGTTGTAGGACCTAATGGTTCTGGAAAGGCTTTAACACTTTTACTAAACCACTCGCTATTTTAATCATTTCTAAATACAGTTTTGAATAATTATATTTAGGTATTACGTGTATTTTTACTAATAATCTCCAAACTGGTGACTGCTCACTTAGGAGTTACGTTTCCCTCGTAGGGTGCATTACCAATTAAGCCCGTGAGAAGTTACGCCACACGTTGTTTGAGTCCGCCATTTACTCCACTACGGCGAACTAACACTTTCAGAAAGAGCTTACAGACGAAATGATAGCAGCATAGCTACGCTTATTGCTTTAAAGGGATATGGAGCAATAAGAGCATTTGAGTGCTTGCCAAGAAGACCAGAAGGTGATTACATTTTGCTTAAAGTGATGAGGAGTAAGAACATTTTTCTCGAGGAGTTTTATCTACACTAATAAACCCCTGGTTTTTTAGTACTCGGTATAGTTCTGACGGCAATTTATTTGCCGAAGCTTTTCCCTCTTCTTGCTATGTTGATCGCGTCAGTTATACCTCAAACAAGGGAGTTCTTTCAAGGCTTTGAGAGGTGAAATGTGGAAAAAGGAGAGCAAGTAATCTGTGATATTCATGGAGTAAGTTCATATAAGAATAGCCTTGGTTTTCATTTGTTGGAAATTAACTCGTTAATATTTTTGATTACTAACTTGCCTAATGTATTCTTAATTTCCATTGCATGTCCTCTAAATTCTCCGCGAGGGTCTACTTTCCCCTTTATAATATCATCAGAATAATTTAGAATAGCCCTATACATTCTTTCAAAATCATTATCATCAGTAATAAAAACAATATTATCGTAAATTCCTTCGCGTAAAAGCAAGAAAAGATATTGGAATATTAACTGATCCTTCCTACTTGGTACTTTTTTATATCCTTGGGATTTTAAATTACGCAAATGTCTATTAATACCCTCATAAATTAGTTGAATTTCCTTAATAACATAATCATTAATAAGTATCTTAACGTTGTCAAGTACAGTAAATTTTTGTTTGATTATAGCTTTTACACTAGACAGATAGTCAATCAGATCTTCAGTTCGCCCATTTAAAGCTATATGGTTTCTAAGGACTTCCGGATCCAAGTTAACTACCTTATCTTCTAACTTTTTAAAGAACTCCTTCGCAAGTATTTGCCTTATTCCGCCGGGCGAGATCAGTTCATTATAATGGGTTTTTCGTATTTCATCATAAAGCCGATCAAAATTCTTTCTTATATCATTAATAATTTGAAATTTACCTTTTATATCTAATTCTTTCCAATCAGATCTTGACAGTATCTTCTCGTAGATGATATGAGATACCATGTTATATGCGTCATTGATTATCGATTCGAATTCGGATAAGTTAATATCAAGTATAATACATTGATCTTTGCTCAATGAAGAAATAAATCTTTCAATATCTTCTTTCTCGTTCAAGAGCTTTCTATATATCCATTTTACGAGAATGTTAGTATCTAAGAAAAAAGTCTCCATATTCACTCATTTTTTGCATGAATTCTGGAAAAAAGATAATATCCTAACGAGTCCCTTGAGGGAATAGGTGCCTCGTTGGTTAATGTGTGTAGCAATACTCCACTTAGCTCCGATATATAAGGAAATACCTCCTTCGTCTTTAGATAGTGCAGAATAGGCATGCCGAGTAGTCCAACGATTAAATTAACGAAATGAAGCGTATTCTTAAACGGAGAGTCTTTCGTTTTGACGTCGTTCTGTATATTTAACTTGGACAATTTTGCATACACGATTGTTAAATAACGCAGATACAGTGAGTAGTACGTAGTTAATAAGAAATTAGGATTAGTAGAATTTACTTCATCGTAAAACTTCTTCTCATTTTTCCTTAGTCCGTCAATAAGTTTGCCCAACGCGTTAATTGTTATTTCTAAGTATTCTCTTATGGTAGTATTATTTTCGAACAAAGAGGCGTATAATTCAAAATCTTCCTTTATTTTCCTAACCTCCTCTAATAGCATTTTTATATCTAAATCTTCAGGGTTCAGAGCTATTGCCAATATGCCTTCATAAATCTCAAACAAATTTGTCTCATACTTCTCAAGCAAATAGTCCAGCATCTTTTCTAAATACTGTAAAGGAAAATTCCTGTTTTTCACTCTCTGTAAAGTCTCGTAATATTGCTCAAAAGGAGTTGAAAGTTCTACTGACATAGATATCAATCTACACAATATGTTTATGAAACATTTTATAAAAACTTTCTGCTGTATTTTAGTCCCTGCCTTACTGCGAGAATCTTTTTTACGAAAATGAGGGAAAATTGGTTTGGACTAAGGCAAATGGTACAAAAATATATTTTGTGGCGATAGGGACTAACCTTGTGTCTAGGAGGCGATTAGACGAGTTTTTTGCAAGTGTTAAGCATGATATTTACTAGAGAGATTCTAGAGGAGGCAATAAATTACGGGCTTACAAAGAACACAACATCATTCACTAGAATTAAGGCCGGGATTTACAAGACTGAGAGGGAGAAGCATAGGGACTTACCATCCCATTATATTTACACCGCTTGTGAAGATGCCAGCGAGAGGCTAGATAGCTTCAATAAGTTGAAGAAGAGAGGAAGGAGTTATACTGACAGACCGTCAGTTAGGAGGGTTACTGTCCATCTTGACGACCACTTGTGGAAGTTCAGCCTCAACGTGATTTCAATTGCTACTAAGAGGGGTAGGGTTTGCATTTCCCCAATCTTTCCAAAGATCTTCTGGAGGTATTATAACGACAATTGGTTAATTGCTAGTGGGGCTAGGTTTAAACTGTTGAAGGGGAATGTTGTAGAGTTCTTTATAGTTTTTAAGAAGGATGTTAAATCTTACGATCCAAGGGGTTTTATTCCAGTTGATTTGAATGAGGATTCAGTCTCTGTATTAATTAATGGGAAACCGATACTTTTAGAGACTAACACTAGGATGATTACTCTGGGTTATGAGTATAAAAGGAGGTCGATAACTAATGGTAGGTCTACTAAGGATAGGGAGGTTAGGAGAAAGTTGAGGGAGAGGGATAAGAAGCTTGATGTTAGGAGGAAGTTTGCTAAGTTGATTGTTAAGGAGGCTTTTGGGAGTAGGAGTGCTATAGTCTTGGAGGATTTGCCAAGGGGGGTTCCGGAGCATATGGTTAAGGGTGTGAAGGATAAACAGCTTAGGTTGAGGATTTATCGTTCGGCATTTTCTTCAATGAAAAATGCTATTGTTGAGAAGGCTAGGGAGTTTGGTGTTCCCGTAATCTTGGTTGATCCTTCTTATACTTCTTCTATTTGCCCTGTTCACGGGTCGAAGATTATTTATCAGCCCGATGGGGGCTCTGCCCCAAGGGTTGGTGTTTGTGGGAAGGGAGGAGAGAGGTGGCATAGGGATGTTGTTGCGTTATATAATTTGAGGAAAAGGGCTGGAGATGTGAGCCCCGTGCCGTTGGGCTCTAAGGAGTCTCATGACCCACCTGTCGTGCAGGTGGTTGAGGGCTAAGTCCCTACACTTGATCATGATTAATAAAATGAGTGAAATGAAAGTGTAGGGACAAACGGTAGGTTACTGATGATCTCACTTAATGCTGCTGTTGTTAGCTCCCATTAAACCCCTTTTATCAACTCCTCTAATGTAATAGCGTTGGCCTTTCTTATCAACTCACGATTGTTAGATACTAGAGTGAGGCCTAAAGACTCAGCAACGTATACGTAAGACGCATCATAATAAGTTAAACCCTTGTCTATAGCGACCTTCATTACCTTATCTAAAGGTGGGTCTTCTACTACGTTAAAGCGCCTAAGTAAATCGTTAAAAAGCATAGAAAGGGTTATTGGGTCCTTTACCTTCTTGTGTATATAATACTCTTTCCATATCGCGTTTCCTACCTCGTAAAAAGTCAAGGTAAGTATATAAATTTTCTTGACGTCAATCTTGTCGATGTAGTCTAAAAGTGGGTATAAAGCTGAAGCGTCGAATAAAAACCCGTTACCTTTCATTCCTATTTTCCCTTATGACTGTTGCCCATTCTTCCTCGTTCACGTCTTTCATAAGTTCCTTAATTTTTAGCGCAGTTTCTCTAAGCCTTTCTTTTTCCTTCTCCTTTATTGCCTCATCCAAGGCTTTTTCTACAACTTCCCTAATATTATCCTCTCCCTTATCTAGTCTCGAGAGAAGATAAGCTAAGATTCCAATTGCACTTAAAGCTCCTACACTGACTGTTATTGGCTGCAAAGCTGTTATTGATCTGGGTGGGTTTAAGGTTACAAAGTAGTGCGTCTTTACTTCTTTAATCCATTTCTTAGCACCGTTGTCAAAGATGTGTAATTTATCATAAACTGTTCTGTAGATTTCAAATACTTCATAAATTGAAGGGATTGTGGGATACGTCAAGTGTTCAAGATAGTCCCTACTGACTTCAAAATGAGCGTCAATAAAGCCATCATCATATATTCTGACGTGAAGTTCCCAGATGTTGAAAAACTTTGTCGATAAAGAGTATTTCTCACCTTTAAACCCTGCACTCTTTAAAGCATTAACTACATCATTAATCTTATTTTTTGGAACAAACAGTCTTAAATTACCTTCCTTTATTACATATTCGTGAGGTAACGTAACGGAGGTTCCGTCAAAGTAAACTACGTCTCTGGGTAGATATGTTGATATCGAATATTCTACAACCTGCATAACGTATCCTTAATAATATAATTACGCAAAGTATTTAAACTTCATAGTTTGTCGAAAACTGTCGGCATCCCTCATCTGGTGGGCAGTCGGGTGGTCCAGAGAACCACCCTTGTTTAAATTCGTGATAGCAACGACGTCACGATCAAACGAGGGGCAGCGAAAAGCAATCTCAACCATCTTCTTACCACACTTTGGACAAGAGACGGAAGAGTACCTATGGATTAACATATTTAACAATCATTCCGTGCTTCTTAGCCTGCCATTCTATCCAATACTGAATACGACGATATTGCATCAAATAGAGTTTATCGTGAAACTCAGCTGGCAGTTTATTAACGTTCTTAATGAGGTTCTTCAAGTCCTCCAACTTTATAACGTTGGCACCCAATTTCTCAGCAATCTCAACAACCCACTTTCCTAGAGAAGTCTTCCATAATTCGTTTAGCCTTTTGATGAAAAGAACTAATTCTGTGTAGAATCCTTCTAGGATACTTCTTTTGCAAATTCTCAGCTAATGACTTGAAGTGGTGAGCTAAATTTAACGCCTTTAAAGATTCCTTAGAACCATCAAATCCTACTAATATTCTCTTGAACATTTGACTCTATAACAATCTTCTTATTAAAAAGGAAAAACCTCGCCCCTTCTAGGGGCAGGGTAAAGCTATTTAAACTTCAGCAATAACGAGTAGTTATGGCACCCTCCTCTGGTCAACTCTTAGGGGATGAGGAGCGGGAGCCGACTCCTACTCCCGCAATGCCAGAGGAGGGTGTCTACGAAGTTAAATACTCAAATCGAAGAACCAATGTAGTACGTCTTCTTCCAAATGGTTTTCAAGAAAGAAAGCTGAGGAGGTTAGCTAATCTCTCTGCAAAGCTCTTCAACGAAGTTAACTTCGAAAGGAGGCAACAATTCTTTCACGAAGGGAAAGTAGACTTTAAGGGAACGTGGAACAAATACTACGAGAAGTACAAGACTATACTGGGTGTTAATGCTCAAGCTGTCCTTCAGAAGAATAATGAAGCGTGGTCATCCTTCTTCTCCTTGTTAAAACTGAAGAAGGAAAGAAAACTACCACCACACATGAACCGCGTTTCTCCGCCTAGATACTGGAAGGACAGAGAAGCAGGGAAAAGAAAGCAAATACTAGTTGTTAGACAAGATCGTTACAAGGTAGATGCTGGAAATCACAAGGACTTTAACATGGAGATAGACTTTGTCGGTAGACTCAAATGGTATGGTAAACAAGGTAGATTAGAAATAATTTTTGACGAGACCAAGAACGCTTGGTATGCTCACATACCAATTGAAGTAGGTGTTGAGGAAACTGGAAAGAAGAGTAAGCACGTCGTCAAGGGTGAGAGAAAGTCCATCCAGATTTCCAAACCAAAGGGAAACAAAGTAACTTCAATCGATCTAGGCATCAACGTAATAGCTAGTGTAGTAGTTAACGACGGAACTTGGTTGTTGTATAAGGGTGTTAGAACAAAGGAGGACTACTTTTACTTCCAAAGAAGGATTTCAGAAGTGCAATCGTTAGCTGACAGAACCAGAAACATTGGTGAATATGATGCGTACCTAGAATTGTTGAGGGAAAAGAGGAGGTTTTTTAAGAAACTAACTAGGAGGCTCACTCATCTATATCGTAACTTAGCTTCTCACCTTATTGAAACACTCCACGAACTAGGAGTGTCAACAATTTATCTAGGTTATCCATTTAACATTGTGCAGGAGAAGGGTAATAAGTTTACAGTGAACATGTGGTCTTATCGTAAGTTGATGGTTTCTCTCGATTGACTTCACTTATAGTCTCTCGTTTAAACCTGGTTGAATATTTTATCGCACTTCTTTTCTATAGTCCTTTCACGGTCTCTATTAATGGGGTAAAAAGTAATTATTGTTCTGCATCCTCCTTCGTCTTCTGCTATAACATTAAGTATTAGCCCCTCACTCAGTAAGAAGCAAAACGATAACCTACTTTTCCCCTTGCACGAATCCTCACAGACGGCAGTATTATAAGCCTTGTTTACCTCGTCAAAGCACTGGTAACAAGACACTGTTGCCGAATTTTTACAGACGTCGTTTAGAGCCCTGCATATTCTCTCTAAATACCTCGTGAGATTGTTAAGCCTTTCAGCAAGAAACTCCCTTTTATCCTTGTTCTCAACGAATTTGCACTCTATTCTACACTTATCAATTGAATCCATGAAACGTTCACACACGGGTTTCCCAAACTATCTCTCAAATCTGGGTAAACGTTAACGTTAGTGACTTTTGCGCTAATCTTAATCTTCATATAGTTAACTTTAACCTCAGTCACTCCATTGCTCACAATTTCTATTTTTGGAATAAAAGGCGTGTGCCTTGAGAACTTATCTGCAGAGCATAACTCACCCATTTTTGGCTTATTAGACACTACAGTGAGGGTGCCCATCGATACTACTGAGGGAAGTTTCTTTCCTTCTTCTTCTTTTTCTGAAATTATAACAGCTTGAGGGATGAGATAAAGCATTACGGTGACTATTTCCTCCCCAATTGTGAACTTGAACACGGTAGGTTTAATTAGAGTCACGTCAAATGTATAAACGGCCTCACTCATCTTCGTATTCTACCTCGACGATACTTACGCTTCCGTCTTCGTCTCGGTAAATAATTACCTTTCCTTCGTGGTACTCCACTCTTGTCCAGTGAGGCTTGAACCTTATTATGATGCCAGATTTGTTATCAATAACAATTGTATTTGAGGAAGAGAAGGAGTAAGTAGTGTAAGGGGTTTGAGCATTACTCACAGAGTTAAAGTTTAGAACCACGTTGCGACTTTCCATACGTTATTTTAAGCCTACGTTTTAATAAATTTTTGTACTACTCAGCGAGTGTGTCCAACAATTTTATTCACCTTGTTGTAATAGGTTGTATAAAGTAAAGAACGTCTTAATCCACCTCATTATTGAAGCGTTGTGTAGGAAGTGTTTACCAATTTGCAAGCCTTAACTTCAAACTTCTGCTTGTTCTACCAAGTTCACTGAATGTCTCATGCTTTGCACCAAAAGCAGAAAGTATACCAAGGTCCACCGTCGTGAAGTATTTTACCAGTCAAGCTTAATCCCTCAAAGTTTAATCCTAGTCTCAGACCACAAATACCGTGTTTAAATCCCTCACGACCCAATAAACTGAGTTATTGACTACCCTAATTCTCATCAAAAGCATAGGGTGAGGGTACTCGCCCAACTTCCTCCGACACAATACGTGAAATAATGCCTCGACCCTCCTCAACAGGCTGATAAAACTCTTGCAACTTCATCCCTAGTACGAGGGGAAATGTTTAATGAAAAACATAACTTAAGGGCGATGAGGCGTTCCAACTTGCTTCTCATATTATATTACCATCTCACCGCCCTACTAAAATTTTATACAAAAAACAAAAATAATTGGACACACTCTTCATGTTAATAGAAAACTTTTTATATTAGTTTATAATGCTTTTGTTGATAAAAAGATGATCTCTCACACCGATGTGGGCTATGCCCAAATTATAGAGATGTGAGCCCCGTGCTGTTGGGCTCCCATGACCCACCTAAAAGGTGGTTGAGGGCTAAGTCCCTACACTTAATAAAATGAGTGAAATGAAAGTGTAAGGACAAACGGGAGAAAGTTAGGTTAACTTTTATATTTACGCCCTTTTTTAGATAATATGTGATGTTTACCATCGCTTTAAGAGTTTTATGGAATGGAGGAGTTGCCAGAATTGCAGTGGAACAGGCTAGGAACGCTAAGGCTAAATTATTAGTATATAGAGAATCCTTCTACAATTACGATCTCAGTGGAATATACGTTGAATTCTTGAGAAGGAAAGGAGAGAAAGGATTTCTCACACCTCTCTTTAGGAGGATAACGGAAATTTACGCTAAAAATAGGGGTGATGAGGCAACTGTGGATTTAGATCTTATAGTTAAGGCGTCTAGAATTATTAAGGGTCCCGCACTGTTTCACGATCAATTTGCTGGGATTACTGGTTATTTACGTAAGGTATTTGATGGAGAAGATTACGCTATATACCTTCATGAAACTTCTTTAACTTTAAAGGGTATTAAATATTTAATACCTAAAGTAATGGAAAGAAAAGTACTGGAAGACGCTAAAATCGTTCTTACAAATTCACAATGGAACAAAAGAATCCTAGAGGATAAAGGTATAAAAGCTGAAGTGTTATATCCAGGTTGTTATCCAATAGATAAGATTGAAGAAGACAAGGAAAATTTCGTTCTAACGGTGTCAATGTGGGATGAGGGGAGGAAACCAGAAATTTACGGCGAGATAGCTAAAAGAATAAAGGGAAAGCTAATAATGGCGGGATCTTGGGCAAGAAGGGATACTATGGAGGAGTTTAAAAGAAAATACCCAGAAGTTATAGTAACTGGCAATATTAGTGAAGATAAACTGAGGGAACTTTATAAAAAAGCGTCCTTAACTATACGCTTTGGATTTAATGAAAGAGGACCAGGTATGGCTGTCTTAGAGTCTCTATGTAATGGTACGGCTGTAATAGCAAATGACGGATTAGGAGGAAAGGAATTCGTAATTGAAGGGGAAAACGGTTATGTGGTAAAAGATTGGAAGGAGGCTGTAGACAGAATAAACGAGGTTTTGGAGAATCACAAGCTTAGAAGAAGCCTTTCAATTAACGCTTTAGAAACAAGTAAGAAATACTCTTGGAGAAACCACGCAAATAAGTTAACGGAAATTATGGAAAAGTTAGTTTAACTCCACGGTTTTATTGAATTTAACGTGATAACTATTTTACAGAAAAATGAATGCCTCGCACTTTATGGTAGACCCAAAAATCGTATTACAAAAAATAACCTTGATATAATAATGTATTATTCATAAAGATAAGAAATTTGTAACAATATGAAAGATTTAATAAATTGGAGAAAGGTTTAAGGTGAGGGAGAAGGTGCATTACTACATGATGAAGCAAGATTATAATACAACCTCCTCCCAAAATAATCTTCAAATAGGATATTGATCCAGAGAATTTTTCCATCTAGTAGAAACGCTTAAGGAGGTGATTTTGAGTCTACCGTGAATGGCGAGGCTTTCATTTTTCTGTAAAGTACTTCTGTAGAAACTGAAAACAAACTCCCCCGGAACTACGCCATCATTATCTGAAGAGTTGATCGTATATCCGCCTAGATTTAACGATACTTCTTTAACACCATAAATTTTCTGTATTTCTAAAGCTAATTTTGCCCCATTTATGAAAGCATTTTCTCCTTCTTTAGTCTTGCTTGCGTGAGCTTGTTTCTCAATAAGCCTAATAACACCCCTTATTATTCCCAAATGCCCTATGTATATATTAGGGAAGCTAGGATCACCTATGATTACGTATTTAGCTCTTATTTTCCTCACTTCAGTTAAATATTTAGTACCTATACCTCCGCTCTCCTCATCTGGGACCAGTGAAATTTCCACTGGTCTTTTAGTTTCACTTAAGGCTAAATACATACTAACTACTCCTCCCTTCATGTCCGATACTCCTTTTCCATAAGCCTTATCACCTACCAATTTCAGTTTATAGGGATCTGTTAACTATCCGTTACCTGCGGGAACAACATCGTAATGAGCGTTGAAGTGAATTAAAGGCTCATCATTATTTTTAGCTAAAACTATTATCCTTTTATTTCCTTTATGTCTTGGAGAATAAATATAATTTCTATCTAAATATTCCTCTGGTATTTCAATTAACTCAACAGAAAAACTATACTTTCAAATAGATCCCTTAGATAGTAAGCTATTTTATCGTAATCTTTTCCAGGAGAGTTATATGTTTTAAAAGATACCAATTCCGATAATATCTTAATTACGTTTTCCATTTCTTTACCCTCTGTAGGTTAGATTCTCCTAACTTCTCCTTTAATTCTTTTAACTCGTTCTCGTCATAGACCTTACCTCCACCTTCAACGTATTTTAGCATTTCTAGGCAGAATCTAGAAGCGTGTTCTAACATTTCTATGTCTTGAACCCCCGTAACGTAACCAGGAATCATCTGCTTAGAAACAGTAGCTATGCCGATTATTGGTGAATCCGTATACAGCCAAGGGGAAATTAAAGTACTTATATGGTAAACATTGAAATCTAATGGAGTTAGATCGCCCGTAGTTAAAGAAACTAAATACACTTCATGTCCAGTTACTCTATTATAAATGTCTATTACCTCATCTTTTAATTTCAATATATAACCGTCCTTAATTACGTGTGTAAGAGCGAAGTCATCAAACTTAGCTAATCTATTTCCCTTAGTTGAATCTATAGAAAGGATTAGGCCAGCCTTAGGGTCTACTTCTTCCTTTAACGCCTCATCTAATCCTATAAGAGGTACCATAAAGTTAAATGGTTGATGGGGAATTAGCTTAGCGTTAAGTGAAATATTCGTTACGAAAGATACGTCTAAGTCTAAAGCTATTCCCTTCTCCTTAAGGTTTAAGAGCTCTAGAAGTACAGCTAATGTTACTATCGCACCATCGGCATCTGAAACCAATCCTTTGCTTGCGTTTTGCATCTGAATTGCTCCTAATCTACCTAAAATCTCAACCTTTTCCCTTCCCCCACTCCCGTAATATACCTTTACGAAAGTTACTTCTCCTATTTTCTTTTCTTCGTACTCCACACCCTTTAATTTACTTCTCAGTAGATTTAAAGGGTCCTTAGATTCGAGTATTTCTATAGCATCAATTAATGATTTAAGCATCATAGTCTCAACTTCCCTGGATTCAGAATATTATGTGGATCCATAATTCGCTTGTATTTCTTCATTAATTCAAGTCTATATTCCTCATCAACCCTATCGTTTACCTCTATTGAGTGTATTTCAAACGGTATCCCTTCCTTTAGCATTATCGAGTCTATTATTTCAAAATTTGATTTATCAGAAATAAATACAGTATAAATTATTATTTCACCTCTTAAAGTCATTACATCACCGTGTATTAAAACGTTAGAGTTTAGAGCTTCTTTAACTTGTTTAACAACCCTCAGAAAGCTATCCAAAGAAAGCAACCTAACCTCGTAAAAGTAATCCTTAAATTTAGTCAGCTTACTCATCGTAACGTAAATAGCAGCGAAAGCTAACTCATCTAAAAACCTCAAATTAACCTCCTCTCCGAAGCTTAAAGTACTCGCTACTATAACGTTCCACTTCCCTACTTTATCTAACCTATCCTTCCCAACTAAGGATAATGCCTCATAATCCTCTACTGTGATTCTCCTAATTTTACTCCTAAACTCTCCTAACTTCTTTAAAATCTTCACTACCTCTTCTAAATCATTTAACCTTATTAATTGATCTTTCCAGTCTTCATAGTCTATTATCGCCAATTCCGCCTCAGTTATAACTCCAGTAGTACCTGCTGCTTGAGCCACTGCTAAAGTGTCCTTTCCATTTAAAGTATACTTACCGGTGACTCCTAAAACTCTCACGGAATTAATACCGTTATTATCGAAATGATAACCGTACTGGAAGGATCCAATACCAACATCTCCTCCGGCTATGTATCCCCCTAATGTCGCGATGTAAAAACTACTAGGGTAAACCCTTAACTCCTTCCCCCTTCTCCTTAAGTAATCTAAAGTCCTTAAAATCTTCACGCTGGGAGTGACCTTAACCCATTTGTCATCAATCTCTATAACCTCCTTCATATCATTCATGTCTAATATAATTGAGGAGTAAATAGGAAGGACTTGCCCTATAGTAGAAGTCCCCGCACCTCTTGGCACTAATGGAATTCTATACTCATCACATAATTTCAATCAGTGGTGTTTCACCAATTTTACTCAAAATGATACAATTTCTATGGAAGAGAAAAATATCAGAGCGGAGTTAGAAAAATCGGCTTATTTCAACACAAGAAGCAAAAAATTTTCATATTTGTTGAAGAAACTAACAGAAAACGAGTTTATATATAAAGAGTAATACCATTTGTCTAGTATTATCAATAGAGGAAAGTAGGTGGAAGGACGAGATGAACAAGAAAAGGTTAAAGCGAGGGACTCCATAACTCCGTTATGCAAACCATACAAGTATCCAAAACGGAGCTGAAGTCCCTCGCTATAAATTTAGCAACAAACAATATTAACGTTATCTCTCAAGATCTAGACCCGGAAATAGTGAAAGCAGCACCATCCTTGCTAACCGGAAACAGAGGAAAATACTACTTGAAGGTAGTAAGACGAGGCGAGAAAGTAATTAGTAAAGGTCAGAGAACCTTCAAGTTCTACCCAATCTACAGAGAAGTAAAGGGAGAGATCAACGTAGTCGCTGTAGATGAGACCGGATTAACCGTGGGAGAAAAGGAACAAGAAAAAGCAGAGGGCTTTCTACTCTACAACTGGAAGAGAAAAGGAGTAAAGATGAGATCCTTGGACCTCGTATATCCCTTAAGGTTACCCCTCCTAGTGGAGGTAGCAGATTTGAGAAGCGACAGTCCATCACAGTTCCTACTCAGGAGCGTGAGGGAAGTAAGCCAATACATGGAAATAGATTACGTTGTAGCTGACGCCGGATTCTTGAACCTAGGGGTCATCAAGGAAATGCCCGTGAAGACCATTGTGAGAGGGAAGTCGAACTTGAAGGGATTCAAGGAACTATCTAACGTTCCATTAGTTGAGAAGAGATACGAGGTTAAGGACAAGGTTTACGTTGCGTATAGGGTCTTGGAATTTGAAGGGCTTTATTATTACGATGTGGTTTACGTTAAGGGAAAGCCGAGGCACTTTATGTTCGTGACGAACTTCGAGGGAGATCCCTATGAACTGGCTGAACTCTATAGGTTGAGGTGGCAGGTTGAGGAGGGTTTCAAGGTTAGGAAGGCAAGGATAAGGTATGTTAGGAAGTTGAGTAATAAGATCTTCTTGTTCCTCTATTACACGGTTCTGGATTCTGCGTGGAATCTAGTGAATCATCTTCTCTTTAACTTCAAGTCCACGTGTAAGAAGGTTTTGTCCTTCGATTCATTCGTCAAGCTTCTCTAACTTTCTCGGTGTTCAGAGGAGACTATGCACGTCGTTTTCACCACGTGAGAAAAATTCAGAATTCTCCTCTTATTATTAGAATTGTACGCTATATTTTTTGCAAATTACCTTAACATGTTATGTTTCATAATAATTTTATTGTTTTTCTCTATATCAATCTCTTTTTGAAAGGACTAATATTATATCTTTCAAATGAAATAATTTGGTGAAACACCACTGAATTTCAATATATTTAAAACATCCTCCTCGTCTTTCGCAAACAAAACGCCCAATGCCTTCTTGCCCATTTTCGAGAGAATGGGAGAGACCAAATAAGGGGCTTTCGACTTCTCCTCTATAATTCTTTCATCAGTTGTAAATCTGTCACCGAACTCTTTTTCAAACCTTTTAATCAGGTTAAGCTCCATAAGTTAGATAACGCATTTCCATATTAAAGTATAGCCTTTAACTAAGTAATAAAAAAGGAAGTGTAAATCAAGCATGAAAAAGGAAATTAAAATTTTATCACAGACTGAAATCTCCTAACTTCTTAATGGCCTCTGGATTCCTAGATTTTAATATATAGTATAGAATCACGTGTATTAAGAGTACAGCCCACGCCGCATAAACCGCTATATTTAGTGGGAAAGCTGGAGCGGGATAAGTACCGAAGTAAATTGTAAGAATATAAGCAATTGAGGAAACTATAGGTACTAAAACGTGTTTAACGATATTAATCATTCTCACCTTAACCTTATGCCTAATTAACGCTATTGCGGCAAATAGATGGCCCAATGACACGTAAAAAGAGCCGAAAGTTATCAGAAATATGCTAGCCTCTAAAGGTCCTAATATATATCCGCTTATCAAACTGAGGGCTCCCGTAATTATACCGGTTAACAGAATGGCGTTACCTGGTACCCCGTACTTATTTATCTTAGTGAAAATCTTAGGATATAGTACTCCATCTCTTGCCATTCCGTAAATCATTCTACTTCCACTCGTAGCAAAAGCTATGGTGGAAGAGTTGAACATGAACGCTACTAAAACTATTAGTATTAACACTGTAATGGTACTGAAATATTTACTGTATATTATCACCATGGGATCTGGAAGATTAGCGTAATTGAACATATTATTTACACCGTAGACTACGGTTTGAGCGTAAGCGTTCAATATTAGCCCTACTCCCAACAGTAAGAATTCCAATAATAAGGCTTTAGGTAGAGTTTTCTTAGGTACCTTCGCCTCTTCAGCAACTCCTACTGGTGTAGTAGCACCTCCAAAAGTAGTAATTCCGAATATCATTGAAGTTAATATTAACACCCAATTTCCGTTAACCGGCTGTGCTGTAAAGGGTGCTAAGGTGTTCTTATCTCCGGCTATAATGATAAGGGCTATGGAAGTAATTATTAGGTATACTATAGATATTAAGCCCACTATGAGATTTAACATACCTCCAGGTTTAACGCCAAGCCACATAATTAACGTAGTTTCTAATGTTACGATTACTGATATTACAGCCCATAACCAAGGCATACTAGAGGCTATGGAAGGGGATACGAGATAGAGGAAAGAAGTTACCCCTAATACTCCGAAACCTGCTGCTCCCGCAACTAAATATTGATATATATAACCGTACCCTACAGTGAAAGCTGCTAAGCTACTATTCAATCCCTTCTTAATCATAGCGAGATAACCGTAGGATGCTGCAATATCTTTACTCCACTCGTAAACCACTAGGAGCGTTGTGGCGTAGATCAAATATGAGAGAACTGTAACCAATGGCATTGAACCTCCAGCTAAACCTGCAATACCAACAAAATATAGTGTCGCTACAGCTATAGGTGCGTTAGCGGCTATTCCATAACTCGCGACTAGCCATGTTCCCAATACTTCTCTTTTTAGCTCTCTTTTTTCGTCCATGTTTAAATATATTAATAAACAAAACTATCTATTTTTCTTTACATTTCGTAACGATAAGATTTTACGATCTTTCATTATACACTGTTAAAGGAGAAGTTTTTAAAATATTTTAAACTCCCTTAAAGAAATTATTATATAGAGCTTATTTGTCTAAATCTATTGAGGTAATTATTTTATTAATGGAATTTCTTAGATGATAAAGGAAGTCTTGTTTAGAAATACCTAATATTTCAGCTATATCCTTTGCCTTAATATTTCTAGGATAGTTAAAGTATCCCATATTTAATGCTATCTTTAAGATCAATACCTCCTTCTCAGTTAACGCGTTTCCTAAAAATTTATCTAAACTCACCCCCTTAACTTCGATGTCCTCTATTCCAAACCTCTCCTTAAGAGAATTTATAACGCCCTTACTTGTAGCAACGAAGTCCCAAAACTCAACCCCCTTATTGATGACGTTAGAGTAATTCAATATCTTGTCTTCAAATTCTAATAGCATTCCAGCTATAGTATTATCCTTATCTTCCGAAAACTCAATTAAATATCCGCCGTTTAATTTTCTATATTTAATGACTTCATTTACGTTTTCTGACTCCTTTAAGTCCTTTATTATCTGATGACTTGGTGACGCTATTATAACTTTCACTCTTTTGCTCCCGTAAGGAGAGATCTTAATAGTCCTTATCTTGTACTGTTTTATTTTTTCAGTCCAACATCCTTTATGTAATATTCTAACCTTTACGCTATATAGCTTTTTCATTCCTATATCAACTAATAGTAGCCCCATTATAAATCTTTAAATTTTATAATTGGATTTGAAAGTACAGATCATAAATTAACTGTTAATAAAAATATGTTAGTAATATTATATCAAATTTTGTAATAATTAATTCTCAAAATCATATTTATAACCGTTCATGACGTATTATGTTATATATTTTATAATAAATATGCAATATAAATGAAGGAATATGCAATTAAATGCTGGAAATAAGAGAATGATAAATAATTTGGCATTTGATTTTCTAAGAAAGATATAACATATATTATTTATTAGAAAGGTAAAATTGAATTAGTATACGTTGGTTTATATATCCCTTAGGTAATACAGTCACATATGAAACTTAACGATAAAAATATTATTTTACTAATAGTATTACTATAAGTGGAGCAATGCTTGCTTACCTTACAGAAAAATGAAAGCCTCACCATTCACGATAGACACAAAATCATATTGTAAAAAATAACCCTGATATAATAATATAGCATTAATGAAGGGTAATGAAATTTGTAACAATATGAAAGATTTGGAGAAAAAGTTTAAGGTGAGGGAGAAGGTGCATTACGCGTGAGAGAGCAAAATGATAACACTCAGTATCCCTCACCAAAATAATCTTCAAATAGGATATTGATCCAGAGAATTTTTCCATCTAGTAGAAACGCTTAAGGAGGTGATTTTGGGTCTACTGTAAAGGGCATGAGGAAGTCAGTTAGCAGGGCCAGCAGCATCATCACGGGATTACTAGTAATGAGCATAGGGTTGAACAGCACCGAATACCTCTCTATTTATAAGCTAATATTATTTAATAAAAAGACTTGTATGAAGTTAAAAACTCATTTTGTGTTTTCTATTGGGTTGTTGACTTTGGCTAGTTCTTTTTTCGGTTTTTCTTTGATAATATCTGCTATTATAAGTGTCTTAGGAAATACCCTTATCGATAGGTTGGGGCATAAAGAGATAAGTACAAGGTATGGGAAAATTCCGGTTAGGACTCCTCTAACTCATACCCTGCCAAGAAGTGTTTTTTGGGGTTTAATTTCCTCAATGCCAGTAATAATAGTGTTAGGTTTAGCATACGGTATGTTAAACACAAAAATTTTGACAGCGTTAATTGATGGGATTTTAGTTGGACCATCACATATGCTATTAGACGTCTTCACTGAGAATGGGATTTACGTTAAGAGAAACGGAAAGTGGAAGAGGGTAGCATTAGCCCACTTCTCGTATGATAGCTCATTAATTAACGGATTGGCAATAGTACTAGGAATTATAATGATATTTGCAGCAATGGAACTACACCATTAAAGAATTTATAATAAACTTAATAAATGTCTTCACACATGATATATACTATATGAAATCGTTAAGCCCTAAAGAACTAGAAACTTATGTTGATGAGGATTTATTAAGGGTTATAAATCGGGAGCAAATTAATTTTATTTATTTCATTAACGCTAGAATAATTTCTAGTTATGAAAAGTTCTTTAGATTTTTTATTCCTGATAGTACTAAGTATTTAGTATTAGTGTCGTCTGATCTTCATTTAAAATTCATAAAAGAGAGCGTAATTAGAGCTAAGGAACCTTTAGAAGTGTCTTGTTACGTCTCTTCTAAATTACCCCCTATGAGTTTCTTAATAATAGTTGTAGAGAAGAAGGAAGTTAAATAACCTTTTAAAATATTATTCCTAATGAGATATTAAAAGGACAAAAATAAAAACAGAAAAGTTTTTAAACCTATTTTGCAAAACTAGAAAACGGGGAAAGGGGAATGATGAGCCACGCCAGAACTGAGCCAGGATGAACGGCTTGGGAGCTGACCCCTTTCCCCTAATTTACTCTTATCTTTAACCGTTATTAATTTTTTCTTCTCATTTCATTGCAAAACGTTTTTCAGCCACTCCGCATATTTCTTATAATTCTCTTTAGCTATGCCTAACAATGAGACGTAATGTTGTGTAAGTACGCGGGAAGGCTTTCTGCCCTGAATGAAATCGATAATATCTAGTTGAATGCCTAATTCAGCCATCTTAGTCGCCACGAATTTGCGAATATATTTAATTTTAACAACATCATACCTTTTTTCAAAATCGCTTACCGCCCACTGCGTTATATCTATTTTTTTCAGCTGTGTGATATGAAAAATATAAAAACTGCGCTTAAATCCACGTTCCCATGACAGAGGGTAATAACATATGTCCTCACAGACATCTCTGTCAGGGTTTCTTAATACGGTCAAAATTTCAGAAAGTCTCGCCCCAGATTCCAAAGCGAGACGATAAATAAAATAGATGTTTTCGCTATATTCGCGGGCGATCTCTAATGTTTGTCTTACCTCATCAATTGAAGGTATATAAAGGTCTACATTCGCTTTTTTTACTTTTATGATTTTTAATATCTTTTCAGCAAAATTCTCGCTTATTATCCCGCGCGACATAAGAAACTTTGCAAATAATCTGTAAGCTTTCTGCGTATTTCGTGTTTCACGATAAGGTCTATTTAAGGCGGAAACATATTCTCTGGCAGTTTTCTCACTAATTCCCCTCTCTTTTATCAAATATTCGTAAAAGGACTTAATATTGCCCTCCGTGGCGAATTGGCGTAAATTGGCAACTAACGCAATTTTAGATCGATAAATGCTCTTCTCTATGCCTTCGGAGCCGGTGGTCCCGGGTTCAAATCCCGGCGGGTCCGTACACTTAAAGTGTGAAATGGTTCACGTCCGTTGCTTCAAAGCTAATGAAGAATTTTAGTTTTATTTATAGTGATAAGACTTACAACATTGGTTTAACTGGGGAGTTAATTACGGGCTATAAGCTTTTGCAAACTCCAGCTATAGTCTAAAAAAGTAAAATATTTCAGCAATTAACCAACTAGAGATAATTATTTACTAATTCTTGAAATATAGTGATATTTAGATATTATTTCTGAGAATTAGTATTCATTCAATATATTCTAAAACATTTAATCTTATAGATGAAATTTAATTGAGTTTAAAAACAGTGCGGGGGACGGGATTTGAACCCGTGCAGGCCTTCGCCAGCAGGGCCTAAGCCTGCCCCCTTTGACCTAGCTCGGGCACCCCCGCGCATTATAAAATAAAAATTGAGATTTAAAAAAGCTAGTCCTTTACTGTCTCTAAAATGGAAACAACGTTCCAGATGGAAATTCTAGCATGAGTAGGCATATTAGGATCTTGACTTATATCTTCCAAAATTCCAATCGCGTTTGCAGCCCTTACTGCAGGACTTAAACCAAGGTCTTGAAGATTTCTTATTGCATCAGTTGCTGCTCTTCTAATGTTTCTGGGAACGCTCGTATCATTAACTATCTTCTGTAATAAAATTACTGCTTGTTTTATCTTAGCTTCATTGTCATAAGGCATTGACATGTCAAAACACCTCTATTACTTTTTAATATTAGGGAGTTTAAGAATTATTTATGACTAACGAAAGTGAGGTAGGTGTTAAGAAGGCTGCTGAACTTTTACGTCAAGGCGCTACAATGTTAGAAGAGGCTTGTCCTATATGCAAAATGCCGCTATTTAAATTGAAAAATGGTGATGTTGTATGTCCAGTTCACGGGAAAGTTTATATAGTGAAGAGTGATGATGAGGAGAAGATCGTAAAGAGAAATTTGCAGTTAGATGAAATAGAAAGTATATTGATTGATGGTCTATATTTAAGCGCAAAAAAGATGAAGGAGGATCCATTAGATTCTGAAAGGATAATTCAGATCATAAGGTATTTAGATGCATTAGAACGATTAAGGAAGATTAAAATAAATTCTTCTGAATAATTTTTATTGCTTGTTCTAATACTTCATTCTTATCCTTGCTTGCATCTACTACGTAGAAATTATATTCTTTTGCAAGTTTTAGGTATTTTTCCCTAACTTTTGCAAGGCTTTTAATCTTTTCTTCGAAGTTGAATTTATCATTTTTTATTCTACTGATAGCAACCTCAATTGGTAAGTCTAATAATATTACCATATCTGGTTTAGGGAAATAGGAATTCACCATTTTTATCCATTGCTCATCTACTCCTAGAGCCCCTTGATAGGCTATGCTGGAGAAATAATATCTATCAAGTATTATTAGATCAGCATCCTTTATTTTAGATAGCCAATTAACGTGTATTTCTCGGTCTGCTGCAAAGAGCAATACTAATAGGATTGGATCATTCCAGCCAATTTTTTCTATTAACTTTATTATATCTTCAGAAAATGGCTCTCTCGTAACAATCACGTTCAGTTTCATTTTAGATTCTAGATGCTCCTTTAATAGATTCGCAAGTGTTGTTTTGCCTGACCCATCTATTCCTTCAATTGCAATTAGCTTTTGCATTTTCTAAATCTAATTCTTCTTTCCTCAAATTTATCATTTAAGCTAATATACCCTAAAACTAACCCTGTAAACTTGTTTACTCTACTTAGTATTGTTATTTCGTTTTCTTTTAGGTCATCTAATAGGGCGGCTCCTATGACTTTCTTATTTTCTATTATGCCTAGTAATGCTCCTTTTAGTAAATTAAGTGGTATATAATAGTCTGTACATGGTTCTTCGTCTGATAATTGTATATACTCTCCCCATGCACAGTATAGAATGTTTGATATTTGTTTTCCTAATAAATTTTCAGATAGGGTTTTTATGTTTTTTGCTTCCTTAAAATATCTCTCATATTTTGCTATTCTATTTGCTTTTCTTTCAGATCTAGACTTATGCAGATTTACACTTTTTAAAAGAATTGCTTTGTTTCTATAATTTTCAGGTAATGAATCTTTTATTTTCTGATCAAATACTATTATATAATCAGGATCAATTGTGTATATTAATTCGAATTTGTGTAACATTGAATTTAGTCCAACAGTCCACCCATCAGTATCTATTACTGTTAGTCTTTCCTTTGGTGTTGTTTCATAGAGTCTCAATATTTTTTGAACATGTAGTCTAGGATTCGTTGAAGGTGTTATATCTCCAAAGAATTCTAGAGTATCATATCCAAGCTCCTCTAGATTAAGGGTTTTTCTCATCGGTTTTAATTCTGCTATGAAGGTTGGTAGAAATAAAGTGGATTGCCCAACATCTGCATCTATAATCTTCAAGTAAGAAGTGGCAAGATTGGTGAATAGATTGGTCAAGTAAGTCTTTCCGGAATCTACATTTCCTAGAAGCAATACTACTCCTACTGTGTTTATAATCTCTTCAACTATTTCATCCCATCTTAAATTTAAATTGTCTAACAGCTTTTTACAATCCGTCTCTAACCTTGTATTTTCATCATAAACAAGAGTATACGTCTTATCTGATGGTATTGTTAACAAATCGTTTTTCTGTATCTCTATTCCGAGTATTCTAGCCTCTCCCTCTAAAACTTTTATTGTACAAGGCCCTTGTATTATCTGTTCTTTTTTCATGAAGATGCCCTTAAGGCTATACTATACGCTGCTCTTATGTCTTTATCCTTTATCTGATTAAAGGGTGATTTCGCATTTGTGTACTTCTCGTCTATACTCTTTACATTTTCATAGATCATTGAGAGAACACTATATATTTCTTTTCCATATTTATTTCCAATACCTACTCCTATTATTTTTCTTTTTGCTGGGTATGTAATTAGGATTTCACTAATTGCGTTAATTAAAGGTTGAAGTCCATAAGATCTTCTATATTCTATCAATTCTCCATCTATGAGTGCAACAACAGTTAGATAGGGTGAATTGGTATCTATGCCTATTAGTAGTTCGTTGAATTCTTGTTTTCCCCTTGAGATAGCTATTATACGGCCCACATATCTAAGAATATCACTTCTTTCCTTTACTGAATCTATTACTATTTTCACTTCTCCATTCTCAGAAATCTGTATATTTCTTCTCTTTAGTTCATCTAATATGTTCTTATATACTTTAGGAGAATCAGTGATAATTGCTACATTTTTTATTTTCACATGTAAGATGTTTATTTAGTGAGTTATAAGCTTTGAATTTGTCAACATTTGTATTTGAAAGGGGAAATTTGGTGTCAATATACGGCGAGTCTGGGGTAGGAAAGACTAGTCTTTCGTTAGAATTGGCCTTGGAAATAAGGACTTCCGTTTTCATCTCGACTGAAGGTTCTCTTTTCGAGGCTAGGTTAGAAAAGATTAAGGTTGGTCAAGGAGTTTATTTCGCTTCTGTTAAAAGCAATATTGAACTATTTAATGGAATAATCAATTCTTTGGAATATAAGCCCAGTCTTATAGTAGTTGACACAATTAATACGTTTTATAGATATGAACGGAATGTACATAGTTTCTTAAAGCTATTAATTATTTTGAGGTCGATCGCCCAGTCTAACGTAAAAATTCTATTAGTTTGGGAAGTATCAGCCAATAATAAGGTGGCTGGGGAAAAATTTATGCGAAAGTTCTCCGATGATGTTTTGAGGATTACTAAATCTTATATTATAGGTAACCTTAGGAGATGTAAATTTAAGATAACTGAAAGGGGTGTAATTGGTTGTCTATAGCATACGATCTTTTATTATCAATTCTCATATATCTACCTGCATTTGTCGCTAATGGAAGTGGTCCATTCATTAAAAGGGGGACTCCAATAGATTTTGGTAAGAATTTCGTAGATGGGAGGAGACTATTTGGAGATGGGAAGACCTTTGAGGGCCTAATTGTTGCATTAACTTTCGGTACTACAGTAGGTGTTATTATATCTAAATTTTTTACAGCTGAGTGGACTCTTATATCGTTTTTAGAGTCCTTATTCGCAATGATAGGGGATATGATTGGTGCCTTTATAAAGAGGAGACTTGGTATACCTAGGGGTGGAAGAGTTTTAGGTTTAGATCAATTAGATTTTGTCTTAGGAGCTTCTCTAATACTTGTGTTGATGCGTGTAAATATTACGTGGTATCAGTTTTTGTTCATATGTGGATTAGCTTTCTTTTTGCATCAAGGGACAAACTACGTTGCTTATTTGCTAAAAATTAAAAATGTCCCATGGTGAAGTAATATCATGCCAAAAAAGTATAACAGACTTTACAACGAGGTTATAAATAGCTATGTAATTTTGATTCTAATATTTATTTTAATTATTGGTATATTGGGAGTCATTGCTTTTCCCTATTATATTTCACCGTTAAATAACGGACAAGCATTAAATAGTGCTGGTTACCTTGCGCTAGGAGTTATTATAATAATATTTTTGCTCCTGGGAGTTTACTTCATGGAGAGAAATGAGCATAGTTTAGGTGCAATGTCAATTCTAATTTCGCTTATAATTTTAGTTTTAGCCATATGGTCTATATACGGAATTAATGCAGTAAAATCTATATTTGGGATATGAGATGATTATCCATGGAAATGTTAAAGATAAAGCTCTCAAGTGGTAGAGAAGTGGAGATAAACGATGATACGATAGCGGTTCTTAACGAATACGTAAGAACACAGATGACATTAGAAGAACTATCAAAAAGGTTAGGGCTCTCTGGTTGGGAGGAAGCTTACGAATTAATAAAGCAAGTACCAGCATGGGTAATGTGGTCTCCTCTGCCAATATATAAGAAATTAGCCTAGACTTTTTTGTAACATTCTGGTTTTGCTTCATATATTATACCACTCTTTCTCATATCTGTAAGTAATTTTTCTATATTACTTTTTTCAATGCCTACTTGTTGAGCTTCTTTTAGTATGTCCTTAACTTTTGCGCACTCAGAACTTACAGCTAAACTATCTATTATTTCTATTATTTTCATCATTTTCTCTCTAGCGCTTTTAGGTTTACCAGTCATTATTGTATCTATATCTATTTTTCCACTTTCCATATCAACTCCTACACTCTCTAGGAAAAGTCTCATGATATTTATTGCTCTTTCTGCATCTTCTCTAGTGACTTCAGCCTTAAGAGCCATCTTGGCATAGGCTTCTGAAATTCTTATTAAAGCCTCTAATTGTCTTGGAGTTATCAATATTGGGCTATCAGGTGTTTCTGAGCTTTTCTTCCTCATTTCTACGAAGAAATCTGTAATCAGATTCTTAGCCTCACTAGTAATTTTTGGTGTAACGTATTTCCTTGCATATGCTATATATTTTCTTAATGTATCTATATCTATAATATTTTTTGTGGATTTTCCTGAATGTACATCTAATATGTAATTCGCAAGTTCTCTATCTTGTTCACCTGGTTGATCCTTTAGTATAAATATTAGGTCAAATCTTGACAAGATTGTTGGAGGTAGGTTGATATTATCAGACACTGGTCTTTCACTTATGTATCTCCCGAATTTCGGATTCCCTGCAGCTATAACTGCAGCCCTAGCGTTTAATTTAGCTACTATTCCAGCTTTTGCTATTGAGACTGTCTGTTGTTCCATTGCCTCATGAATGGCTACTCTATCTTCATCCCTCATCTTGTCTATTTCATCAATAACTGCTATTCCACCATCAGCAAGTACTAACGCACCAGCTTCTAAGTAATACTCTCCAGTTCCCTTTTCTCTTACTACAGCAGCTGTTAAACCTGCAGCTGTGGATCCTTTACCGGTCGTGTAAACTGCCCTTGGGGCTACTCTTGAGATAAACTGTAGCATTTGTGATTTGGCAGTACCGGGATCACCTATTATCAGTATGTGAATATCTCCTCTTATTCTCGTATCTTCTAGAACCTTAGGAACTCCTCCAAATAATGCTAATGCTAGAGCTTCTTTTAGTTCCCAGTGACCGTAAATAGATGGTGCTATCGATGATATGATTCTATCACGTATCCAAGGATCTTTAGCTAAGTCTTTAATCTTTTTCTCGTCTTCTTCAGAGATGATTACCTCATCTAATACTTTTTGTGAAACTTCTATACTACTTACTTTCATATAAATGTCAAATACTGCTCTACTTCCCCTTTTGACCGGGGAGTCTTGTTTTATATCTAAAATTCCCGTTACTTTTACCCTATCTCCAGGTCTCGCAGAATCAACTAAATCATCTTCAAGTATTATTTCCAACTGCCTAGGTAACTGACCTGAGGGTACCTCTTCTGGTCTCTCCTGGATTACCGCTTTTTGCCAGTCAATTAACTTTGTTTTCTCTGGGATTAGTCTGAACTGTCCAGGCTTACCACATTTTGGACATATAGTTGGCATTTCTAATACTTCTGGCATCTCTTCATCTTCTGGCCACTCAAACTCCTGCATACAGTCTGGGTGAATGTGCTTATAAGTTGCCTTGTAAATTCTCTCTTTTACCGGAGTAACTTTAACTAAGATTCCATCAATAGTTATTAGTTTACCTATATCGGTACTTCTTATTTTTCTAAGTTCTATTACTCTAGGTATTCCTACAATTCTAACATGAACTTTTTCTATATCTCGTTGATATGTAGGATCCAATTGCAAGATATGATCATACAATGCACCTTCCAGAATTGGTAGAATAATTTTGGTATTATTTATTATCTCATAAGCCAAATTTTCATTGAACGAAAGTACATCAGAAAATTCTATTATAAGACTTTTTTTCCTATACGCTACTAGCTCGTTTATCCTCTCGATATATTTGTTTTGATTATTGTTACCCTTGAAAGTTGTCAGAAACTCTATAAATACGTCTCTATAGTCAATCTGTTTACTAGGAATTTCCAATTATATCACCATATAATTCCTTAATAAGTTGTTTTATTGTCTTATAGATTAAAAGCTCTTCTTCTGTCATTCCATTAATTAAGTTCTGATCATCGATGTTAAGAAATGCGAGTTGGATTAGTTTTCTTAGTCTTATTTTAATGATTTCATTCAGTATGCCTATTGATTTTCTAAGTTTTTCTAAACTCTCAACATTGTTGTCTTTCCTTAAGGTTTCTAGATAAAGTTGTACTCTGCTTGTGAAATCCTTACCTAATGGAACTAAAGAAGCTGGCGTGTTCATATTTTGCCTTTCTTGGAAAAGAATTCTTCCTAAATCTTCAATTGAGATTTTATCTTCTATTTTAGCTACCTTTTTTCCTTCTAAGATAATAGCTAACCATTGTGGTAACTGATTTTCGCTTCCTTTTACTAACTCAATGTTACCCGTTGTTATTGAGCTTCCATTCCAATCCTCTATTATCATAACTCGGCGAGTGTAAACATTTGACAATCTTTTAATAGCTCTGAGTTTTACTTCGATCATAATATATTTTTTCTTAATACAAAACCTTATATTTGATGTGGCAGAACCCAAAGGCTCTTGTAACTACAAAGCCTGGTAAAGGTCGAAAGTGTATAAATGAGATTTTGAATAGGATACTTATAAAGGATATTGATGCTAGAGTTATAGAATATGTGCAAAACGTAGCTATTGTTTACTCAAATTTAGATTCATTAGTGGTTTATGGTTTACTTTTTGCTTCTCCTCCGTCTTGTGCTGAAAAAGTATATCCATTTCAGTTGATTATAAATTCCACCAATGAAAAGGAAATTGTTGTTAATGTAATAAATTTTATAAAAAATAAGACAAAAGATCTCAAAACATTTTACGTTCGCTGTTATAATAGGGGAATTGACGTAAATTGTAGAGAAATTGAAATGGGAGTAGGAATAGGGCTGAAGGGTTTAATTAATGTTGATTTTAAAGATCCTGAGGTTGTACTTCACGTTAATGTACTAAAGGAATTTGCTGGGATATCGCTTTTGAGAAAGAATCAAGAAAAGTTTCGGGCTACTCTCTTAGATAAAATATAAGGTAATACCACTTAATTTAGATTGGGGTAAAAGTTTTGGTTTCAGCTAAGGACATACTTTCAGATAGTTTAAGATCATCTGTATTGATAATTAAACATAAGGACAAGCTTTCACCAGATTATGTACCGGAAAATTTACCACATAGAGAAGAGAAGATTAAGGAGTTAGGATTTATATTCAAAGATCTATTAGCTGGAGACGCTAAAGATTCTGAAAGAGTTGTAATACTAGGTAGGACAGGTACTGGGAAAACAGCTACTGTTAGATTGTTTGGTAAAAATTTTGAAGATATTGCGGAGAGAGAATATGGGGTTAAAGTAAAGTATGTTCATATAAATTGTTATAGACATAGAACGCTGTATTTAATAAGCCAAGAAATAGCTAACGCGTTAAAACTACCTATACCTTCGAGGGGACTATCGGCACAAGAAGTATTTAAGATGATCCATGAATATCTAGATAGAAGAAATATACATCTAATAGTTGCACTAGATGAATTTGGGCATTTTCTAAATACAGCAAATACTGAGGAAATATACTTCTTAGTAAGATTGTATGATGAAATATCTGCAATAATAAAGAGAATTAGTTATATATTTATAGTTAATGAGAGTCATTCAATTTATAAATTAGATAGAAGTATAAGGGATCATATAGCTAGAAGGTTAATTGAATTTCCTCCTTATAAGTCTATGGAACTTTACGATATTTTGAAGTATAGAGTGGATGAGGCTTTTAATGACAATGCTGTAGACGATGAGGTATTACAATTTATATCCAATACTTATGGTTATGATAAAGGAGGTAATGGTAATGCTAGAATTGCAATAGAGACTCTAAGTTTAGCTGGAGAGATAGCAGAGAAGGAGGGATCGCCAGTGGTATTGTTAGATCATGCTAAGAAGGCTAATTCTACAATAAATCCGGAGATTCAAGAGATTATAGATAGTTTATCGTATCTCGATTTGCATCAACTTATACTCTTAAAAGCGTTGATAAGAGCTTTAAATAAGACTAAAGCTGATGAGATCACAATGGGAACCTTAGAAGAGGAATACATATCATTATCAAGAGAGTTTAATGAGGAACCTAGAAGACATACGCAAGTTTATGAGTATCTGAGAAAACTTAAGGTAATAGGGATAATTAATACAAGACAGAGTGGAAAAGGAATGAGAGGAAGAACGACTCTCGTTTCTCTTTCTCTTCCATTAGATAAAAGATTAGACGATTATATTATGCAACAAATAATGGTGAGGTTAAAATCGAGAGCTTAATCTATAATCCATCTAAAATGAAAATATTGTATATATTGATAAAAAACGGTGATATGAACATCACTAAATTATATAGATTATCTAAAATCCACTATGATAAACTAAGAAGAGAACTGGAAGATTTACAGAAGATGGATTTAATTGAAGTAATAGGTAGTGATAAAAAAATAGTAAGATTAAATTACTCTAACCCTAAAGTAGTAATCTTGATTAACCTATTAGAAGAGCTGGATAAAAATGAGTTCCGAAGCTAAGATGGTAGATATATCTCAAAAGGAAACTGTATTAAGAGAGGCTGAAGCTGAGGGATTCATTAAACTAAAGAACGATACTATAAAGAGAATTATAGAAAATGAAATAGAGAAGGGTAACGTAATTACTGTTGCTAAGACTGCAGGGATTATGGCTGCAAAGAAAACTTCTGAGCTTCTACCTCTATGCCATTTAATACCATTAGAAAATGTTGATATTGATATAAAAATTGAGAATAGTGGTATAAGAGTTAGATCTAAGGTGAAGGCCCATTATAAGACTGGAGTAGAAATGGAGGCACTAGTTGCTACATCTATCTCCTTGTTAACTATTTGGGATATGGTAAAAAAATATGAAAAAGATGAGAACGGAAAATATCCATATACCATGATTGATGATATAAAAGTAATAGATAAAATAAAGGAGAAAGACTAAGATTTAGATATGGAACTAAGATACTCCTTTTCTTTCGTATTTAAATTAAGATGTTTATCGTATTTTTTATAGAATAGTAGGAAAAATGGATATGTGTCATTTAGTGCCTTATTAAAGGATGAATGTATTGCTAGTTTCTTAATGATTTCGTCCCTTGTATCCCTTATATCTTTACTCTTAGATAGTAGTTGTATATACGACGGGAATTGATATTTTTTCCATTTTGGTTTCCAATTTGGCTTTTTCTTTTCAGGTTCTGCAAAAGCTACTCCAGAGCTCATCATATCATACGCGTAAGATAATAAGTCCCAATCACCGCTTTTTGCTCTCTTTAGGAATATTGAAGCTCTAGAGAGAGCATCAAAAGCTCTCCAAATATCTTCAATATTATCGTATTGTATAGGTATGTTTTCTGATATCCATCTGATTAGCATATCATAATCTATTTGAGCACTTGTAGCTGCATTTTTAGCTTGCCATGCATATCTTGCCCAGAATATATCTCTTAGCGTTTCAAATGGGTCTAATTCACGTTCTTTTCTTTTAGCTAATGATTCAACCAAATTAAGAGTAACCTTTCCGTATCCTTCCCCAATTCCTTGCAAAATATTAATTGCATATCTAGCATCTCCTTCACTGCTATCAATTATATAATTTAAGGCCTCATCGTCACAAATAATCTTTTCTGCTTGGCAAATCTTTTTTAAAATTCTTCTTAAAGGATACTTACCTAACTTACTTAATTCGATCATTTTTGCCTTATTTCTTAATTCTCTTAATCCAGGATTCCATGGATCATTAGCTGTCATTATAATAGGATATTTTGTCTTTTCAATAAGTTCTAAAATACCTTGAATAGCTCCAGTATCTTCACGAACATTTATTCCGTCAACCTCATCTAGAAGTATTAATTTACCCTTTGTTCCAAATATACTGCCATAAACTGCTGCCTTTTCCGCTATGCTCTTTATATCTTGCAATTTTCTTGAATCGCTAGCGTTCATTTCTAATAACTCAAAATTATAATCGTGAGCTAATGCCTCAGCTAAGACAGTTTTTCCAACACCTGGAGGACCGTGTAATAGTACAGCCTTAACGTTAGAATTTCCGTTAAGCCAAGACTCTATCCACTCCTGTAGTTGCTTTTTCGCATCATCTTGATTCTCCACATCTTTTAGAGAACGCGGCCTATATTTTAAAAACCATTGTATCATCTATTCTCACTGCCTATATACTTATTTCCATAAATTGCCATTTTAGCTAATAATGCAGATAACTGAATTTCATCGTCAGCACCTTCTATTATTCTAAACTCTGTCTCTCCTATATAATCTAGTAGTAAAACTCTCAACTCTTCACTTATTTGAATCTCTGAGGAAGTTATCTCTCTGTGTATTTGCTTTACTATATCCTCTCCAGATAGGCCATATGTAATAAGTAAAGTTCTGAGTTTATCTCTTGCTTGTGTGAACTTACCTTGCAGAGCTAAGTTAATCATCTCTCTAACTTCCTTAGGCTGTGCTAATCCTAAAACCTTAAATACGGCCTCTACACTAATCTTGCCATAAGCTGAGGCGGCTTGTAAAATGTTTATACTTTTTCTCATATCTCCCATAGTTATATCGTAGATCGTTTCCAAAGCTTTCTGATCGTATTCAGCTTTCTCATTTTTAGCTATATAGATTAATCTATTAACGACATCTTCCTTTTTCAGCGGGTAAAATCTAAATAATGCAGTTCTAGATTGTATTGGCTCAATGATTTTACTTAAATAATTGCAAGCTAGAATAAATCTAGTGTTTTCTGTATACAGCTCCATAGTTCTCCTTAAAGCTTGTTGGGCATCAGCGGTCATGTTGTCTGCTTCATCTAAAAGAACCACCTTAAATGGAATATCACCTGGAATTACCGTACGAGCGAATTCCTTTACTTTATTTCTAATTACATCTATTCCTCTTTCATCGCTTGCATTTAGCTCGAGGAAATATTCTGTATAATTATCTCCATATAAGTCATGTACAAGAGCTAAAGCAGCGGTAGTTTTTCCGGTACCCGGTGGCCCAGCAAAAAGTAGATGAGGCATATTCTTTTCCTTGACAAATTTTTTTAACCTATCTATGATCTCTCTTTGATTTACTATATCATCTAACGTCTTAGGTCTATATTTTTCAGCCCAAAGTATTTCTTCGACCTTCGTGCTCATTATCTCACCACATAAGTGAAATTATTTTCTCTTATATTTACCCATTACGAATCCTCTCTCTATCCCATGTCCCTCCATTAGTGATTTTAACTTATCAGCATTAATATTTTTAATTTCAAGTAGTATTGTATCAATTGCATAAACATAAAAATAATATCTATGAGGTGGATGTGTCTTAGGAGGACACGGACCGTTATACCCTATATTCCCAAAATCGTTTACACCTTGTACACCATATTGTGATTTGTACAGTCTTGGCACTCCTTCTGGCAATCTATTGGTAGTTATGTTGTATATTACCCAATGTATGAAAGTTCCTCCAGGCGCATCTGGATCTTCTACGATTATCGCATAACTTTTAGCGTTAGTAACAAGATCCCACTCTAACTCCGGAGACAGATCTTGTCCATCACAAGTATATTTAATAGGTATAAAATCCTCATTCTTAAAGGCTGAAGATACTACTCTCATCGAATATATACTTTCACTATTCAAAATTAAAAACGCTTCACATCTTCTTATTTAAGTAGAACTCTAATTCCTCGTGTCCTTTACTGTGAATTTTTGCTACTATAACACCTGTACCCGTAAAGGAATCCCGCTTTATTGCTGAGAACACAGCTCTCTTAGCTAGGTCAGCTGCCTCATCTAAAGTCATTTTGGGATTATACTCATCTTCTAGCACTCCCATAGCTACTGGAGAACCAGAACCAGTTGCGACGTAATTTTCTTCAGTTATATCGCCTAAATAATCCAAGTTGAATAATCTTGGCTGATCATCGTAACCACCTATCAAGATTTGAACGATATAGGGAAAATATTTTGTTGCAGATAATACATTTGCTAGCCTGGTTGCAATTCCCTTTATAGAAATTGGCCCGTATTTAGTAATACTATTATAATGATATATATTTTTCAATACATCGTATATAAACTGTAAATCTGCTACACTACCTGCGGTAGTTATTCCGATTTTATCTGTAATATATAATACTTTTCTAACCATTTTATTAGCTACGAAAAACCCTGCACTAGCTCTTCTATCTGCCGCAAGGATTACTCCATCATTTACTCTAATTCCTACAGTTGTAGTTCCCTTAAGTATCTTATTTTCTAATTGCAACTCATTCCCCATAATTACCATTAAAAGCAAGAATAAAAAGGTGACAGTTAATTTAGGGTTCATTCCCAGTAGATCGTTAATGTTTTCCTACAATGTTTAAAATATATTCAGCGACTTCAAGTAAATCCCCGTCTTTATACAATTCTCCGCTTATCATTAAACCAGCCGGTAAGTCATTAAGGGTAGAGAATGGTACACTTATTGATGGTGCTCCAACTACATTAAATAGTTCAGTATTAGCTATTAGATATTCTCTAAATTGAAGAGGGTTAGAGATTACGTCAGAAATTCTAGGTGCAACAATTTTTGTTGTAGGAGATAAAATGAAATCAATATTCTTAAATACTTTTACATACTCTTCTATTAATACTCTCCTATGTCTAAGCGCATCTATATAGTCGGTAGCAGATATTTTCATACCATCAAGGAGTAAGGTATAGGTATCTTTGAAGTATTTATCACTATATTCACTTATCCAATCCTTATGATAAGAAGCAGCTTCAGCTAATGATATAGTTCTTCTAGTTTTAGAGCCATATTGCCTTAGTAAAGGAAGATCAACCTCGACTATATCAAAGTGTGAAGATAATTTAGCATATATATCTTTCAGCAATATTCTTGAAACTTCCATATCATCGAATAGAAATAAACCTAGACGCGGTCTTGTTCTTAATTTAGCTATTTCAACTTTTCTTTTTTCATTTGGCAGAACAACGTCAAAAACTCTTCGTAATAATCTAATGTTATCTTTTACGATTATCCCCACAGTATCTAATGACCAGCTAAAGGGTATTACGCCATCATTAGGTATCAACCCAGTAGTTGGTTTAAATCCAATTACTCCACATAAAGACGAAGGGATCCTTACAGATCCTCCGGTATCAGTACCAATTCCCACGTCGACCATATCTAACTTTACCGCAACAGCGGAACCGCCACTAGAACCACCGCTTATTCTTTCTGGATCAACAGGATTTCTTGCAGGTCCTCCTATACTTGATGTATTAGTAGCACCTAGCGCAAATTCGTGAGTATTAGTTTTTCCTATTATCTTTCCTCCTTCTCTAAGTATAGCATCCACAACGTATGCGTTTCTTTGTGGAACATAGTTTTCTAAAACTCTTGATCCAGCAGTGGTCCTTACGTCCTTAGTTAAAATAACATCCTTTATTCCGAATGTAACATCCTTTAATTTGCCTTTATCGTTTCCTTCTTCGATAGTATGGAGGGTTATAAATGCATTATATTTTGAATTTAATTCTTCTAATTTCATCTTCCCTCACGCAGAATAATGGTTCAGGTAACTTTTTAAGGATTGGATCTTTATTGCTTTCCCTCATCGTTATAATACTATTAGTTTGGTAATAAAAGCTTGCAAATAATCTCTTATGGGAACACTATATGTATATTATTTTTAAAAATACATCGAACCTACTATGATAGATAATATTTTTTATACAGTCTAAACACAATCTAACTGATGAAAGCTGTAGTAGTTCCGGGCAAGCAAAAAGGGTATAGAATAGAAGAAGTTTCGGATCCGATTCCAGGAAAAGATGAAGTTGTAATTAGAGTAAATAGAGCGGCACTCTGCTATAGAGATCTATTGCAACTGCAAGGTTTCTATCCCAGAATGAAATATCCAGTAATTTTAGGACATGAAGTAGTTGGTACGATAGAACAAATTGGAGAAAACGCCAAAGGCTTTAAAGAAGGTGATAAGGTTATTTCACTTCTTTATGCACCTGATGGAACTTGTCATTATTGTCAAATGGGTGAGGAAGCATATTGTCACTCTAGGGTAGGTTATTCAGAGGAATTAGACGGCTTCTTTGCTGAAAAAGCAAAAGTAAAAGTTACAAGCATAGTAAAAGTTGGCACTAACGTTCCAGACGAGGGAGCAGTTTTAGTACCTTGTGTAACTGGAATGGTCTATAGAAGTTTGAGAAGGGCAAAGTTGCAAAAGGGGGAAACAGTTTTAGTTACGGGGGCTAGCGGTGGTGTTGGTATTCATGCCATACAAGTAGCTAAAGCACTTGGCGCGAAAGTGATAGGAGTAACTACATCAGAGGAAAAAGCAGCTTTCATAAGGAAATTCGCTGATCATGTAATAGTAGGTAGTAAATTCTCAGAAGAGGCAAAGAAGATAGGTGATGTAAATGTGGTTATCGATACAGTAGGTACACCAACCATAGATGAAAGTCTGAAAAGTTTGTGGATGGGAGGTAGACTGGTACAAATAGGTAACGTAGATCCAACTCAAATATATCAACTAAGGTTAGGCTACGTCATATTGAAAGATATAGCGATAATAGGTCATGCCTCTGCAACTAAGAGGGATGCAGAAGAAACTCTCAAGTTAACTGGAGAAGGGAAAATAAATCCCGTAATAGCAGCAACAGTAGGGTTAGATGAGATAGATAAGGGATATGAAATACTAAAGGATAAGCATAAGATTGGGAAGGTACTAGTAAAGCCTTAAATTTTTAAACCTTTCTATAAGTTACTGTGAAACTTAAAATTTCATGGATAGAGCTTAGTCAAGATTTATTACCACATTCAGATTTAGACTCCCCAGAAGATCTAAAATTGATAAGTAACGAAATTCTTGAGGCCTTCGAAATAGGAGGGCACTCAGAAGAAATCGAATTGGATGATAAAATATTGACAATAACTTCTATTTTCTCATCAAAACTACTACAAGACATTCCAAAGTCAATAAGAATTTACGAAATGGGAAGATGGGGTAAGCTATTATCCGGAGACGTAGTCACTGTTATAGGAGAAACCATAACATATGCTCTTCTAAATCAGTTGTTTAACATAAGTATTAATGATATATTACCATTTAGAAATGTAAAGTTCCTAGGAACAATATCGGATTTGGCTATAAATATAGAAAAATACGATACATTAAGAAAATTTTTAAATGCTAAGAGTGGTTTACTATTTGTAGAAGCTAAGGCAACAATGACCTTTAGGAGATCACAAATCGTTAATACGATATCAAAAAGTTTAGTTACAATAGAAAATCTGAGGTATCCAGACAATTACGGTCTAATTTCTTACATTATAAAATACAATAATCAACTATATGATCTAATGATATTAATAAAACCGTAAAGTGAGAAAAAATGAACTGTATTGAGAATCTTCATAAGGCTTATATCTTAACGTGGATTGGAGATTATAAAACAGCAAGTGAATTAGCAAGGGAATGTATGCAACTTCTTTCAGATTCTGTGGAGATAAGGAGAAAAGTAAAGGAAGTATTAAAGAAAGCGGATAGAGAATACAAGATATCTAAAAAACTAAGGGAAGAAAGTATAAATACTACCGACCTAATTCAGGTCGCACTTTATTATTTAGCTAAGAGATTATCAGTTAAAAAAGATAATGATATAGAAATAATTGAAAAAGGAAATATTAAACTATCTGTGATTGAACATTTACTAGTTAAAGAGGTTAGAGGTTATTGTGAGGGATGTAGAGGATATAAATATTCTCTGCTGACTAGTGCAAAAGGATATCTAATTCTTTACGACGAAATAATATATGCAGAGTTCTTTGAAGGTAACAAAGACGATGTTATTAACGAGATACTAAAAAACACTAAACTTTAAATTACATCCTCTACTTATTTTATAGCGAAAACGCCGCGGTGGTTTAGCCCGGTCAAGCGCAGGCACCGAAAGAATGCGGGCCTCTCGAGCCCGTGACCCGGGTTCAAATCCCGGCCGCGGCACTAATTTTATGATAATTTGAAAGAAAATTACGTTCTCTACAGAGATAAGAGATTTGCAACAGCAAAGGATATTTTTGCAACACTCTCACCATTTAATATTGGTATATGAGATTATGGTAAAGATTGACTTAGATAGACTCGATAATGAGCAAAAAATTCGGGTACTCAAAAAGGTAGTAGAAAAGTACAAGCTGAGTTATGTTGCACAGAAGTTAGGTATAGGTAGGAGTACTCTATACAGGTATGTTGTGGGTAAAATAAGGAAAGTCCCGGACGACATAGTAAGCAGGGCTTCTTCTAGAAATAGAAAAGGAAGATAATATAGTGAATTGAGAAAACTTTATTGTCACTAACTCAAAGGAAATTAGGGGAGCGGGGTCAGCGTGTCAACCATTCATCACGCTTCAGCTCTGGAACCCTCATCATTTCCCCGCTCCCCAATTTAGTTCTTATTTTTTGGGATTTGAAAATCTTTCTGTTTTTATTTATACTAAGTTAGTATCCCTATAGAATTATTATTTGAATAAGAAGATTAGTTAACTCCCCAGTTTATCAATAAAAAATTCTATTTAACTTTCTTTTCCAGTTCCTCAACCCTCTTCTTCAATTCCTGGAGCTCTTTTACTATTTCCTCCATACTTACCTTATTCCCTTCCTTTTCCCTTATATAGCAATTGAAAGCGTCTTTTAACACCTCATATACACTTACTTTCCTTTTTTCTGCCTCATCCACTATTTTCTTCCATAGCTCCTCATCTGGGAAGTAGACCGACTTATAACCTGGCCTGGGCATTTTACCTCAATATACTTTATTGTACTTCAATATAAAAACTTTAATGTACCACAAATTACCACAAAATTTAAATATGTTAAAGTACAATATGGTACATAGCGGGCTCAAATGACGAGCGACGGCGGGTTTATCTACGACGGAGGGAAATATCGGCCTGGTGTTTATTATCTAATCCGCAAAGACGGGCATGAGGCGTTAGTTAGCGAGGTGTTTCTTAATTCTATCTGAATTTTTGCGAAACTAAGGAATTTTTGCCGTCTACTTTCAATTCAACGATTTTTAACGACAAAAATTAACGATTGCCAATAGCTTATAAACGCGTTTTGGCAACTATAATGCTGGACGTGGAAATGTGAAAGAGACGTCGCGTTATAAATATGGCGATATAATAAGGGAAAGAAAAGGTAGGTATTACGTCTATAAATTGGAAACGATAAACGGTGAGGTAAAGGAAACTTACGTTGGTCCTTTAGTTGACGTAGTCAAAACATATGAAAAATTGAAAGAAAATGGAGTGTGGGTATCCCCCACAATGGGCCCGCTGGGATTTGAACCCAGGACCTCTGCCTCGTAAGGGCAGCGTCCTAACCAGGCTAGACGACGGGCCCACTAGTTATTTGATTAATAACGATTTCACTTTAAAAGTTTTCTTTGGGCTATGCTTTGCGGACTTGTTGAATTTTCACAGAGAGTTAAGAGGTGTGAAGAAAAGAAATTATGCATCTAATCATTATTGATCATTATTGAAAGGAAAATAATATAGTCTTTAGTGGAAAAACATTCAATAGGTTAATAAAGCATTTAGGCTACTCTTAGGCTATCCAATATAGCTGGTGTATATATATTGGGCTTATACCCTAATCTATCTTCTCTTATATAGTTTGCAAAAGCTCTTATTGAAGATGCTTCTCCGTGATTTAATATTACATTTTTGGGCTTAGGTTCGATATTTCTAAGGAAGTTAAGGAGTTGTCTTTTATCGGAGTGTCCAGAAAACCCTTCAACTGCCTCGACTTCCATATTTATTTGTATTGACTCTACTCTTCCGTCCCTATCAAGAATTTGTACTTCTTTTGCGCCGTCTCTCACTTTTCTACCTAATGTACCTTCTGCTTGATAACTTACAAATATTATTGCATTTTTAGGATCTGGTGCCATGGTCTTGAAGAATTCCACAGCGGGTCCTCCGTTTAACATTCCAGAAGTTGCTAAAATTATAGATGGCTCACCTTTTGCTATATCCTCTTTATATCCTTCAATTCTCTTAAAGTGTTCTGAGGTAAACGGATTTTCATCTTTATACAATATTTCTTCTCTCACTTCTCTTCCTAACCACTCTGGATACGCATTATGTATAGCTGTAACTTCATCAACTAATCCCGTTACGTAAACCGGTACCTCTGGAATTAGCTTCTTTTTCATAAAATCGTTTATTATGAGCATAATTTCTTGTCCTCTTCCTACAGCTAGTACTGGAATTAGGACTTTTCCTCCTTTATTAAGTGTTTTATTTATAATCTCTAGCAACTCTAATTCCGATTCCTCTCTATTTGGCTGATCTTGTGCACCATAAGTAGTTTCCATAATTAACGTGTCAACTCTTGGAAATTCCGTGTTTGCCTTATCAAGCAGTTTAGTTTTTGCATATTTGAAGTCACCAGTATAGACTATGTTATGTTTTCCATCTCCAATGTGTAAATGAGCCATCCCAGATCCCAATATGTGGCCAGCGTTGTAGAATGTTAATCTTATGTCAGGTGCAATATCAGTAACTTCTCCATAATCTAACGTTATTGTGTGTAATAACTCCTTTCTTACCTCTTTTGCGGAGTAAGGTATGGGTTTGCCTTCTTTTTCTGCAACGTCAAGCGAGTCTAATTGCATTAATGCCATTATATCCCTAGTTGGTACAGTAGTGTATACTGGCCCTTCATATCCATACTTAAATAGAAAAGGCACCATTCCGCAATGATCTAAATGTGCATGTGTGATAACTACAGCATCCAATTCCTCCATCTTCAACTGGTCAATGTCAAGCTTAGGGAATAATTTCTCTCCAAACATATTCGCGCTAGGGTTAAGTCCCACATCTAGCAATACTTTGCTTTCTGGAGTTTCTACTAATACTGCAGACCGACCAACTTCTAGAAAGCCTCCTAATGCCGTAATTCTTACGTACTTATCTTGAAATATCGTCTCTCTGTGTATCCTTTCTCCAAAAACCTTTAGTATTTTAGCTCTATATTCAGTCTCATTGTAAATATGCTCTAAGATACTATCATATGTTCTAGATTTTATTGGTGGTTCTCTAACTATTTCCGCCTTCCAAAAGGTTTCAGCAAATATTCTTTGCTGTAATGAGCCACCTTTTCCTATTACTAATCCTGGTTTCTTTGCCTTTATTAATACCTCACCTAAGTCATCATCAAATTTTATATCTACAATTTCAGCTTCGGCGGGTACAAGGTTCTTTATTATTTCAACGGCTTCCTTCTTATCTTTCCTTACTGAAGGGTCGGCTTTTATTACTATTCTCTTTTTAATATCCTTTGCAATTTTCTTTATTACTTCTCCCTTTTCTGTTATCAGTGCTGGTTTCTTTACATACACAGCTATTGTCGGTCCTTCATATTCAATTCTGGTTATCCCTAATTCCTTTAGTTCAGAATATATTAACGATATTCTGTTAAACCTATCCAGAGATGCCAACCTATTCACCAACTTTTAAGAAATAGCTACAACTGAACTTATCTATGCTAATTTTTAATATTTAAATCTTCTCCTTTTATATGTGAATGTAAAAGAACACGTGATTAGTCTACCGAGAAGGGTTTTCGTAGGACATGATATAGTATATGACATTTCTATCTACTTCTCACAACTAGGTGTAACTCCTCCATTTCTAATAGTGACTGGAACAAAATATACTAAAAAAATAGCGGATAAAGTCATAGAAAATCTCCCAAAAGATGCTAAATATGAGGTAGTCGAAATAGATAGTGCTACTTTAGACGATGTATATATGGTAGAGGAAGTTATCAAGAGGATTAGTCCTAGTTTACTGCTAGGTATAGGTGGGGGTAAAGTTATAGATGTCACGAAATATGCTGCATTTAGAAATAGCTTAGAATTCGTTAGTATACCTACTTCTCCATCACATGATGGAATTACATCGCCATTTGCTTCCATAAAGGGGTTACAGAAGCCAGTTTCAGTAAAGGCAAAAGAACCATTAGCAATTATTGCGGACATAGAAATTCTAAGCCTCTCCCCAAGAAGATTAATCAATGCAGGAATAGGTGATACAATAGGGAAGATAATAGCAGTGAGAGATTGGAAGTTAGCGGCTAAGTTAAGAGGAGAATATTATGGTGATTACACAGCGTCTTTAGCATTAATGTCTGCTAAACACGCGTTTCAATGCACTAAGATTATTAATAAGGACATAAAATACGGGGTAAGAATGTTAATGGAAGCGTTAATAAGTAGCGGAGTAGCCATGGGAATGGCTGGAAGCACCAGACCAGCAAGTGGTTCTGAACATCTATTTGCCCATGCAGTTGAGTTAATACATCCAGAGGGAATTTTGCATGGTGAACTAGTTGGTTTAGGAACAATTATTATGGCTTACTTGCATGGTATAAATTGGAAAATAATAAGAAATAGACTTAAAAAAATAGGATTCCCAGTGAAAGCGAAAGACTTAGGTCTTTCTGATGAGGAAGTGATAAAGGCCTTAACAATAGCCCATACAATAAGACCAGAGAGGTACACAATTTTAGGGGATAGGGGTCTAACTTGGAGTTCTGCAGAAAAAATAGCAAGAGTAACAAAAATTATAGATTAAGAGGAAGAGAAAGTACTTTTATTATATTGCTGTAAAACCTCAACAGTATAATCTGCAAGAACATAGTTTACTATCTCATAAGCTAAAGAGTAAACATTAATCTGTAAGTCCTCTACTAAGTAAAGATCCTTTGGTATAGTAATTCTAACACTCTTCTTTCCATCATCTAACTCAACGTTAAAACCATTTGCGTATTTTGAGGAAAACCTACGCTCTATCAAAGCCATAATCTTATCCTTAGCGTTATTAAGAACCTTAACGACCTTAACATTGTAAACTAAAGTTCTTCCGGCCAGCGGGTGATTTAGATCTAAGACCACCCTACCTCCACTTACGCTCCTTATTACTGCAAGACTACCATCGCTTAATCTTAACACTCTGTTTGGAACTGCTGTTATACCTTGCCTTCTTAGTTCCCCCAGAGGTACAATCTTAATTTTGCTGTTATCTCTCTCTCCATATGCCTTCTCCGGCGGGATTTCTATTGTTTTCTCTTCGTTTAAATTAAAATTATATAAAGCCTCTTCTAATCCCTTAATTAATCTATTTTCACCTAAAATCACAAGCCTAGGACCATAGTTTCTAGTCTCGTCGTAGATATTAGCCTTTTTTGCCTCCTCTTCATTAGTTGTATCAACAATTTCTCCAGTATCCTTGATTTTTGCAGTATATTCTATATAAATAAAGTCGTTATTCTTAAACATTATCCAGCCCTAAAAATACATTCTGAGTTAGTTTTTAAAACTACTGAAAAACAACCAGCAAAATGTCTCTACAAGGCAGAAGCCCTCAAGATAAGTAAATACTATAAGGTAATGTGAAGATCATCTAAACTCTTGAACACCTTTAGGGAAATTAAAGAACTTTTTATTATGATGTTATAGAATATTGCCTTTCTAGAGTTAGAAACCATAACATATTAAAAAAGTAGCTGACAATACCTTAGTATTCTTTTCAAAATATATTAACGTTTCTCATGTACAAGACGGCAATAAAACTTATAATTGATAACTTAAATAACTCTAATTAGACCCGCCGTAGCTCAGCCCGGTTTAGAGCGCCCGGCTGTAGATAGGGGACAGTAACCGGGTGGTCCGGGGTTCAAGTCCCCGCGGCGGGACTTCTTTACCCAATAATTTTTAAATCCGGCTCAAGATGATTTTGATAGGTGAATTTTTTGGCAGAAACAGCGCATAAGGTGTTAGCAGAGTCATTAAACAACTTAGTATTAGTCAAACTAAAGGGAAATAAGGAAGTAAGAGGTATGTTAAGGAGCTATGATCAACATATGAATTTAGTCCTATCAGACTCAGAAGAGATACAAAGTGATGGTAGTGGTAAAAAATTAGGGACTATAGTAATAAGAGGAGATAATGTAATTTTAATTTCTCCTCTACAAACTTCTTAGTTAGGTGAGCTAAAGTGAAAGGTACACCGTCCTTTGGAAAGATGAACAAATCTCACACTCACATAAGATGCAGAAGATGTGGCCGGAACGCTTATAATGTAAGTAAGCACTACTGTGCAGCTTGTGGATTTGGAAGGACGAAGAAGATAAGGAGATATAGCTGGCAAAATAAGAAGGTTAATGGGGTCAGAATAAGATAATGTTTGGTTGGCATTGGCTCCTAGAATGGCAAACGCCATATGAGTTTCACGGTCACCTAATAGAAAAAGTATTAGCTGAAGAGAAGACTCCATATCAGCATGTTACATTAGTTGAATTCACTAGGTTTGGAAAAGGGCTTATCATAGATGGAAAAGTGCAATCAACACTATATGATGAGCATATTTATCATGAATTATTAGTTCATCCATTATTACTATCATTAACAAAACCTCCTAAGAGTGTGTTAATTTTAGGCGGTGGAGAAGGAGCAACGCTTAGAGAAGTTCTTAAGTATAAGTCTGTAGAAAAAGCAGTAATGGTTGATATAGACGAGAAGGTTATAGAGTTTGCTAAGAAGTATCTATATGAGTGGCATCAGGGAGCTTTTGAGGATAAGAGGACTAACCTAGTAATTACTGATGGTTTAAAGTTTATAAAAGAAACAAAGGAGAAATATGATGCAATAATTCTAGACCTAACAGATCCAATCAAGAATTCTACATCATATATGCTTTATACTAAGGAGTTCTATGAGAAATTAAGAGAAATATTGAATGAGAGAGGAGGCATAGTAACACAAGCCACATCTCCATCATTTTCTCTAGAAGTATATGTGACGATTTATAACACTATAAAGGAGGTATTTAAGGAAGCATCAGCTTCATACACCTATATGGCATCCTTTGATGGATTATGGGGATTCGTCTATGGAGGAGTAAGGCCAGACCTACTTTCGGAGGATGAAGTAGATTCCAAAATAAACGAACGTATTGATGGACAGCTAAGATTCTATGACGGCTATTCTCATAAGATTTCGTTTAGTTTGCCTAAGAATATAAAAAGTGAATTCCAGAAGATAACTAAAATATCCACAGAAAAAGATCCGATTTACGTTCCTGCTTAATTTTTTAAATTTTTATCGATATATATTTAATTGCCGGGGTGCCCGAGCGGTCAAGGGGGTAGGCTCGAGACCTTTCCAGCGTTACTGCGAGGGACCTACTGCCTCTCTGAGGCACACGGGTTCGAATCCCGTCCCCGGCGTATATCAATTCCTATAGAATTTTTAAAATGATAAGGTCACAATTATGCATGACATTTAAGGTAATAGTTCCTCTTTACCTCATTGTTATAATCCTATTTTTCCATTTAACAGATCTTATCGTATTTAGCAATGAGTTTTAGTCTAACCACCGCCTACTCTCTACTTTTTAAAATATTCTATTCTATAACACACAAAATAATAGTTGGCAACATCTAACGGATGATTTTTCAGCCTCTCCGAGAGTCCAATTGAAATTTGAAACTTGTAAATCTTAATTTATAATCTTTTCCTAATTTAGCCTTAGGTTTAATCTTCTTATTTGCAAGCAGTGTAGTAGCAAATTCAAAGTAAAAATTTCATGGGCCCGAGGGGATTTGAACCCCTGACCACTCGGTTATGAGCCGAGCGCTCTACCGAGCTAAGCTACGGGCCCACATATACAATAACCGAAAAACTGTTTTTAAGACTTGCGTTTAAACCTTTAGGTTCCTGATTTCCATTGTTCCAAGTACTCTTTTTGCTCCTCTGTTAACTCATCAATTTGAATGCCCATAGATTTCAACTTTATTCTAGCCACTTCATAATCCAACTCCATTGGCATATTGTATACTTTCTTCTCCAATTTTCCTCTATTCTTAACTAGGTATTCTACAGCTAAAGCTTGATTGGCAAAGCTCATATCCATTACTTCGCTAGGATGACCCTCTGCTGCAGCTAAATTCACTAACCTACCATCTGCTAACAAGTATACTCTCTTACCGTTAGGTAAAGTATATTCATCAACATAAGGTCTTATGTTTCTTACCTTAACCGCAGTCTCCTTTAACCCTTTTACGTCCACCTCTACGTTAAAGTGACCTGCATTAGATAATATTGCGCCATCTTTCATATTGAGCATGTGCTCTACTCTTATAGCCTTTGTATTTCCGGTAGCTGTTACGAATATGTCACCAACCTTTGAGGCCTCTGCAATAGGCATAACGTCAAAGCCGTCCATCACTGCTTCAAGAGCTCTTATTGGATCTACTTCAGTTACTATGACTCTAGCGCCCATTCCTCTTAATCTATTAGCTATGCCCCTGCCTACCCATCCATATCCAGCTACAACTGCAATTTTCCCTGCAATTAGAATGTTTGTAGCCCTAAGTATTCCATCTATGGCACTTTGTCCAGTTCCATATCTATTATCGAAAAGGTACTTGGTATACGCGTTGTTTACTGCGACGAGAGGATACTTAAGGACACCGTCCTTCTCCATTGCCTTAAGTCTAATAACACCAGTTGTGGTTTCTTCAGTTCCGCCATAAATATCAAGTTTAGAACTTACCTTTTCATGAATGTAAGCGTGTAAATCAGCACCATCATCCATTACAATATTTGGCTCGTGAATCTTTACAATACTTTCAATATTGGAATAATATTCTGTCTCATTTTCTCCTTTCCATGCGAATACTGAGATTCCTTCCTCTACTAAGGCTGCTGCTACATCATCTTGAGTTGAAAGGGGATTACTTCCAGCTAAAGCAACGTTAGCTCCACCTATTTTAAGTGTTTTAACTAGTGCTGCTGTTTCCTTGGTAACGTGAAGCACTGCTGATATGTTAATACCTTTTAGTGGTTTTTCAGCTTTAAATCTCTTCCTTATTTCCATCAATGTTGGCATGTGTCTTTCTGCCCATTCTATTTGCTTTTTTCCCTCACTTGCGAGAGAAAGGTCTTTTATTTTGTAGCTCATCGGAAGTTTTTTATCGAAAGAACATAAAAAGCTTAGGATTTTTATCTGTTTATCCAAGTATGCAAATTTTATCACTGCGGGGGGCGGGATTTGAACCCGCGAAGGCCTTCACCAGTAGGGCCTGAGCCTACCCCCTTCGACCTAGCTCGGGCACCCCCGCACTTAAATAAAGTAGAAGTTTTTGGTAATAAATTATTACCATTATAACTGCAGAAGGATTACATTTTTCTTTTAAACATGATTTTAATGGTTACATGGATGAATGCGTATATATATCAACTGTCTATTGTTATGAGAAAATATTTAAACATTGACCAGTTAAATTTCATATAGCTATAGGAACTGCGGCCAGAATATCTCTAAGTTCAATCTTAAGTACAATAGGCGGGATTATTGGAGCAATAGGTGCTTCATTAGACATAGCACAGCAACAGTGTGAGATGATTTCACTGAAAGAGTATTATAAATATAAAAGAGAGGGTAACAAAAAGATGTATGAGATTTACCCTGCCATAGCTGTTGCTGAAAGAATATTAGCTGTTGCCGTGTCAAACAGTTCAAGTGCTTATGAATTGAAAACTAAGATTTTTAGACAAGGCATTGTGATTAGGACTGAGGATACTGGAGAATATTATTACATTGGAGGAATATCACCAGTGTGGATAGGTGGTAGTAATATTGCAGTATATCAAGGTGGTGCGGCGTTTAGGGGTTTAGTAAAATTGCCTGCTAAGGCTAGGGATATTTTTATAAGTAATGGAGAAATTGGAATTATACCGTTAAAAAGGGTATCAGCACAGATCGAATGGTACAATCCAGCTAGGTTTAAATCTTGCCAAGGTCTACTTGGTGCAATTTGGGATTACATAACTACAGTAGGTGTTGCTTTAGTGGTTGCAATTGCAAGTTTAGCATCAGAAATAACGCTTTCTTCTCCAAGAAGTATAGATGATTTAGTCTATCCCGGTAGTAGTGGTAGTTATTATGTTTCAAAAACGCTCATAGGGAGTTCGTTAGGAGCAAAGAGTTCTGATGAACTTCGTACTATTTCTGATCAATATCCTTTCATCTATCTGGCTTTGGCCTCATTTAAGCAAGTAGCTAGTGGGTTAGGTTTATCAAATTATCTTGCAGTTACGGTTAATGGTCCAATTGATGTGGTCCTAAATAATTGTAATTAAATCATGCCTAGTGAGTATTGTACAAGAATTGTAGTAGGAACTGTATTTCAACCGTTTACTCTCGATTTCAAGTTTAATGATATTGATATCGGTGCTCCATTGTTCAGTAGACAATTCTGTGCGACCTATTGTTCAGAATTTGGATTAGTGGGACTAATCAAATCCTTCTCGACAAGAGCTATTAATGTGCCACTTGGTAATAATTTGCAATATCCAGTAGAATTCGTCTTTTTGGACGTTATTAAGCCTCCCACTGATTTAACTACAGCTGGTATCGCAAATTACACTAAGGAGCTGAACATAAGCAAGGGATTTGGCGTGATAATAGATGCCCTTAATAAGGAGAAAAAGGCTATTGCTGGGATTTCTGCAGTTTTTCCATTAGCCATTGCTGAGTTAGCTGTACTTGCCATTGATTAGTCTGAAGTGTCTTATGAAGAGGGTTATAGGCAAGCTGAGGAGAGGGCTAGGGAATTACAAAACGTGTATAATAAGGTTTTATCTACAATAAATGACTGCATTGAAGCTTATCCCGGTTTAACTAGGAATCAGAAGACAATGTATGAGCAAATGGTAAGGGATTATCTGAATGACGTTTTACCACTTGCAAATCCAGATTGGAGTCCCAACGAGTTAAAGGATTATTTACTACAAGAGGTCACGAATTACTTGTCAAATCATGGGATTTCGTGTTAATTTTTGTAGTATTAATTTACTCTTTTTCCAAAAATTGAACGAATAGAACTATCATGCGGGGGACGGGATTTGAACCCGTGCAGGCCTTCGCCAGCGGATCTCTTACTTGGGGGTCTTAAGTCCGCCCCCTTTGACCAGGCTCGGGCACCCCCGCAATCTATTATACTGAGTTCAGTTTTACCTTATATGTTTTTCCAACAAAAATCTTAATTATGTGGTATATAATGAGTATGAGGGAATATTATGGTTAAACATTCGAAGGGTTATCGGACTAGGTCAAGGAGTCTACTAAGAAAGAGTCCTAGAGAAAGGGGTGCAGTTCCATCTCTAAGCAAGCTAATGGTTGAATATAAGGAAGGTGATAATGTAGTGGTAAAGATAAATCCATCAGTACATCAAGGTATGCCTCATAGGCGTTATCAAGGTAAAGTAGGGAAGATTATTGGAAAAAGAGGTAGAGCATATTTAGTTTCGGTTACATTGGGTGATAAGGAAAAGGTGATAATTGTTAGGCCGGAACATTTAGTTCCTTTTAATTCAAGTGGGTGATTAGTATTTGTCATCTGTATATATAGTTGAGGAGCATTATATTCCTTATTCAGTAGCGAAAAAATTACTAACTGATGTAATTAGATCTGGAGGTTCGTCTAATTTATTGCAAAGGACTTATGATTATTTAAATAGTGTGGAGAAATGTGATGCGGAGTCTGCTCAGAAGGTTATTGAAGAATTAAGTAATATCGTAAGTAGAGAAGATGTTAGAGCTATTCTAGCTAGTATCTGTCCTACTACATCTGATGAGGTAAGGAGTATTTTAGTAATGGATACTAATAAGACATATACTTCTGAGGATATACAAAAAATAATTGATATAATTAGGAAATACATCAAGAGTTGAGTTTTTACTTTTAGAATCTATTACTACTTAGGGAAGTAGAATTGCAAAGAAAAAGGATAGTAAGAGAGCGAGTAGTTTATGTTTTAGATTATATGAGAGAGGGTAATCCATTAGATAAGCATAAGTTTCATAGGGATAAGCCTCTCATTCAAGCCGTAGGTGAAGATTATTTCTTGTTGCTTGAACTAACTCCCTTATCTTATAATTTAGATTTCCTTCCGGAGGATAAGATAGAGTTAGACTCAAATTCCAGCGTTAAAGTAGACGCTCATATTTCTTACGAAGACCTTACATCAGTATCTAGGGATAATTTACCTAAGATTTTATATAAAATTGTTTTCGAGAAAGAAAAAGTTTTCGTAGAGATTTTTAATAAAGCTGAGCCATTAACGTTAAGGCTTCATGCATTAGAGTTACTGCCAAATATTGGTAAAAAGACTTTAAGGATAATTTTGGAGGAGAGAAAGAAAAAACCCTTTGAGAGTTTTAAAGATATAGAATCCCGAATAGGTGTTAAGGATGTAGCTTCAATACTAGTAGAGAGGATAATAAAGGAGATGCAAGGTGGAGAGAAATACTATCTGTTTGTATACCCTCTTATACCAGATGAAAATAAAAGATTGGAGCAGCAATTCATTTATGTGGGCTATATTGAAAAGCTAAAGTAAGGCTTTCACAAGTTTTTCTTATTGATGAGAATTTTATACGGAAGTTTATTTCATATGTGGATAATGGGATTAGGCCCATTTTAGAGATTGGCTGTGGAAAGGGAAATATTACAAGGTTTTTAGAACCGGATATTTGTATCGAATTGGATGATAAAATGATAGAGTATTTGAAAAACTTCAATCTTGTAATAGCTGATGCAAGATATTTACCAGTATTAAGGGGACAATTAGTTTCTTCTCTACCTTATCAGATAACTTCAGATTTTTTCAAAGAAGTGATTAAACTTAATAATATACGTAAACTTACATTAATTTTGCAAAAAGATTTTGTAGATAAGATTTTTAACGATTCTACCTATATTTCTTTTTTGCTTAACTACATTTATAATATACAAATCAAAGACATAATTCCGCCAAGTTGTTTCAGTCCTCGTCCGAAAGTCTATTCGATTATTACAATTTTTAATAGGATAAGAGAATATGATAAGGAGGTTGATAGCATACTTTCGTGTATTAGTAGATATAGGAATAAAACCCTAAGAAAGGCCTCCAAGTTGTGTGGTTTTAGTTCTAATAACGACTTAAAGGTGAGGGAATTTAAACCTTGGCAAGTGTTAGAATTATTGAATTCCGTGGGATAAGATTATGTTTAAATGATCAGACATACGAACCTTCTGACGATACTGATATTCTCCTTAGCTTACTCAGAGTAGGTAAAGGAGATAAGGTCTTAGATATGGGATCTGGTTCTGGGATTTTAGGAATATGGTCTCTAATGATGGGAGGAAAGGTAGTGTTTGTTGATATAAATCCATATGCAACATTATCTACATTATGCTCCTTAAAAGTTAATAATTTATATAATACTCCAAACTATTACGGTGTTCTTAATTGCGATTTGTTGTCTTGTCTCAGAAAATATGATTTCGATGTAGCTATTTTTAATCCTCCCTATTTACCAGTGGAGGAATATAATGAGTGGATAGAGTATAGCTGGTCTGGTGGAAATGATGGAAGTAAAGTTCTTATTGATTTTTTGAAAACTGTAAAAGCTAATAGAATTTATACTCTGTATTCTTCTTTAAGTGATGAAGAGAAGATAGTATATGCTATTAATAAGTGGAGATTCAAAATTTCACAGAAGTACGAGAAGGTTATCGGTTATGAGAGACTTATAGGATTAGAGTTGGTGAAGGAGTATGATAAGGGTAGTATTAGTGGAGCCTGAGGGTGAATACAATATTGGTTTTGTTGCTAGATTATGTAAAAATTTTTTGGTTGATGAACTTTATATAGTTAATCCAAGGGCTAACATTTCCGAAGCTTTTAGGTTTTCCGCTGGCGGGAGAGAGATCTTAGAGAAAGCTAAAATTGTGAATACTTTTGATAAAGCTATAAATGATGTTGATATTAAGATAGCTACTTCTAGTATAGCAGATAATAATGGAGATATTTTAAGGAAGTCCATAAGACCTTGGGAAATATTGCCTTTAATTCAAGGTAAGAAGATCGCATTAATTTTCGGTAGAGAGAGCGTTGGTTTAACTAGGGAAGAAATATTCAAATGCGATTTTCTTCTTTATATTCCAGCTAATCCTAGTTATCCGGTTCTTAATCTTTCACATGCTGTCGGCATAGTATTATATGAAATTTGGAAAAATAGAGAATTATTGACCAATCCTCAGACTTCTACAATTTCAGATCAATCCATAAAATTAATAGATAAATATACTGAAATCCTTTATAAATTGCTTAAAAGGTCTGATGATGATTATAAGATGTATATAGCACTAAAGCGCGCAATAATAAAGGGAGTAAAGGACGAGGAAGAGGCTAGGGTCATCGTGCACTTTTTGAGAAAACTTTATACCAGAATAATCCACAATGAAAAGGAGATGAATAATGTCAGCTAAAGGAGGAGCAATTAAGGATAAGTGGAAAATGAAGAAATGGTACAGCGTAATAACGCCTAAAGCCTTTGGAGAGGTTTCGCTAGGCTCTACCCCAGCCTACGACATAACTCAAACTATAGGAAGAAGAGTTGAGACGACTCTATACGATCTCACTGGTGATTTCAGCCAAGTTTATGTCCACTTATATTTTAAAATTATAGGTAATGAAGGGGATAGATTAATTACAAGATTTGTAGGGCATGAACTCTCAAGGGATTACTTAAGATCTTTAATTAGGAGAAAAAGTTCTAAAATAAATAGTATATTCGATGTTACTACTAAGGATGGTTATGTGGTAAGGGTTAAGGGATTAGTTCTGACTACGTATAAATGCCATCAATCCCAAAAAACAGCGATTAGAAAAATAATTAATGAGACCGTATCTAAAAAAGCCAGTGAACTTTCTTTCGATGATTTTACGCAAGAGGTAGTATTTGGGAGATTAGCTAACGAAATATTTGAAGCAGCAAAGAAGATATATCCACTAAGGAAGGCTGAGATAGAAAAAACTAAAGTGCTTAAAGTACCAGAAAATTTAGGTAAACAAGTTGAAAGCAGTAGTGTTAGCAGCGGGTAAAGGAGAGAGATTAGAACCAATAACCCATACAAGACCTAAACCTTTTGTTCCTGTTCTTGAAACTCCCTTAATTTTAAGGCATATTCGGATATTAAAGAAATATATAAATAAGATTATAATTGTAATAAACTCTAACCATAAGGATTATTTCAAAACTATTGAAGGAGTTAGTCTAGTTGAACAGACTGAAGGAAAAGGTACCGCTGCAGCTTTACGAGCAGCCGAGAAATATCTTGAGGGAGATGAAGAATTTTTAGTAATTTACGGAGACCTTCTTTTTGAAGAAGATGCATTGGATAAAATAGTAAATACTGAGGGGGAGGCAATTCTAGCTAGAGAGTCTGAAGATCCTAGAAAATTTGGAGTTATAGTGAAAGACTCAGAAAATAGATTAGTGAGAATAGTCGAAAAGCCTGAGAATCCTCCGTCAAATATAATTAACGCAGGTATCTATAAGTTTACCTATGATATTTTCTCATATATTGATAAAATAAGTTTATCAAGTAGAGGTGAATTTGAGCTTACAGATGCTGTAAATCTTATCGGAAATAAGGTTAAGGTAGTTACGTACAATGGAATATGGTTAGATATAGGAAGGCCTTGGGATTTAATAGAAGCTAATAAGGTACTTTTAGATAAGGAGAAGGATCGAAATCTAGGTGTAATCGAAGAAAATGTTAAAATCAAAGGTAAAGTAGTTATTGAAGATGGGGTTATAATAAAATCTGGTACCTATATAGAGGGTCCCGTTTATATAGGTAAAAATTCTGTTATCGGACCTAATGCGTATATAAGGCCATATAGTGTGATAGGAAGTAACGTTAAGGTTGGTGCGTTTAACGAGATAAAGGAAAGCGTGATAATGGAAAACGCAAAGATTCCGCATTTAAGTTATGTCGGAGACAGTGTAATCTGTGAGGGTGTAAATTTTGGAGCTGGAACTATAACCGCGAATTTGCGGTTTGATGAAGAGGAAGTTAAGGTTAATATAAAAAACGAAAGGGTAAGCAGTGGTAGAAAGAAATTAGGTGCAATAGTAGGTGCCCATGTAAGAACTGGGATTAATGTATCAATATTGCCTGGGGTAAAGATTGGTGCATATGCTTGGATTTATCCAGGAGCTGTTGTTGATAGAGATGTTGAGAAAGGAGAGAAATATGTTCCATATTACCTAAGAAGGTCTAGCGGTACTTGAAACAATCTTTATTACATCATTATTCTGTAGTTGATAATTCTCTCCCACTCTCATTTTTCTTTTCACATCAATAGCGTATAAGAAACCTTTAGCTAGTTCCGTATGTATGGCATTAGCTAAATCTTTTGGAGTAGACCCTTTCTTTAAGAGTATTGCGTCTGGCAAAACATTTCCATTTTTGTCAGTTAGTTTTCTCTCATCTTCAACTGGATATGTTACAATCATGTTTAACGCATCAAAGATTGCTGTATTTATTGCTTGCTGAACTCCAGTGCTTCCATATACTTGTAGTACACTAGTTCTAATATATTCTAGAGCGCTCTTTTGTTTCTCGTTTAATGGTTTAAGTATGGTAAAATCACTATCTCCGGGAATGTAAGATATTATTCCAGCTTTTGCGGCTTTCCGTAGAGCCATTTCTGATGCTGCACTAGTTGGAATAGCCCACTTGTATTTCTCTTTTAATCTCCTAATGTTATTTCTAGCTTGCGGTAGATCGCTCTTGTTCGCAGCAATTATCATAGGTTTACTTACTGATCGTAAAGTTTTAGCAAATACTCTTAGATCTTGTTCCGTCCACTGCATTAATTTTAGGTTTTCCAATTTTGTAACTTTTAAAGTCTCAATAATGTGTGATCTATTTACAGATACTCCGGATAGTTTGCTTAATAACGCGTCTACTAGATCTTTTCCAGATAAATCTGATGTTCTGGCAAATTTAGCCCAATCTTTATTAATAATTGAATAAAACCATTCATCTAGCTCACTTTCTATAAATTTTATATCCTCTTCAGGGTCTCTAGATCCGGGCTCTACTGGGACGCCCTCTTCATTTGTGGACCCACTTGCGTCGATTACGTGTATTAGTGCATCAGCTTGACGTAAATCATCCAAGAATTTATTTCCTAATCCTCTTCCTTCATGAGCGCCAGGTATTAATCCAGCTACATCTACTAGTTTTACTGGTATGAATCTGTAATCTTCAATACATATAGAATTTTTTGGATTACACTTCACATTGAATTCAGTATGAGCGCATTTTACTTTTACATATCCTATGCCTTCATTTGGATTTATAGTTACAAATGGTCTATTAGCTATTTCCACATCTTTTAGCGTTGCTGCTGCAAAAAACGTACTTTTACCCACATTGGTCTTTCCTATAATTCCAATGGTAATCATATGTTCTGATTTAGTGGACACATTTATTAATTAGATGCTTAGCATAGTATTTTGAGAATAGATGGCATTATCAATGTATCACTATATAGAGAATACATGGAATTCAGAAGAGTGGAAAAAAAGTGTATTAAGGCAAAGACTTATCAAATGGAGAAAAGAACCTTCGATAGTTAGGTTAGCTAAACCAACTAGGCTAAATAGGGCTAGAAGTTTAGGCTATAAGGCTAAGCAAGGGTTTGTTATAGTTAGAGTTAGAGTTAGAAGAGGAGGTCTAAATAAGCCTAGACCAAATAAGGGTAGAAGGCCAAAAAGAATGGGTGTTTATGGTTATAGTCCAGCTAAAGGATATAGATGGATAGCTGAGGAAAGGGCTGCAAGGAAATATCCCAATTTAGAGGTACTTGGTAGTTATTATGTTGGAGAGGATGGTCTCTATAAGTATTATGAGATCGTCATGGTGGATCCTTCTCACCCGGTAATAAAGAGTGATCCTAAGCATAAGTGGCTTCAAGATCCTAGCAATAGAAATAGAGTATTTAGAGGTCTAACGTCTGCAGGTAAGAAGGTCAGGGGATTGAGGAAATCTAGAGGACTTAAGGGTACCGTAAGATATAAGTGGAATAGAAAACAGAAGGAAAGAGAAGAAAAGAAAAGACATGAGGCAAGTAAGTATTATAAATTACAAGAGTATGATAAAATACCAGGAAAGTAAGTATGAAAATAAATCAAGCAATAATTTCAGTTTTTATTCATGAGACTGAGGATTACAATAAAATAGTAAATACTATAGAGAGTTTTTTCTCTCCTCTTATCTCTAACTCAAAGAAAAATGTTACAACTGCTCAAGGTCATTACGGTAATAAAATAATTATATTGGAATACAGATTTGATAGGAAGAGTGGGGAGCAATTTTTTAAAATAATATTGGAGAAAATTGAAACATCAGAACTAATGCTTATTCTTACAACTATAGATTCTCATATAGATGGAAGTAAGTTATATTTGAGATTCGATAAACAATATTTAATTGCTGAGCATAGACTTGTTCTTAAAGAGGGCGATGATGTCATTAAATGTATAATTTCGTTTAATACTTCCTTGGAGAATATAAAGGAGGAGATAAAGAAACTTGTTAATAGTCGAATCATGCATTCTAAACTCTAAGCTGTTTCCTTATGCAAAAAGGCTAGGTTATAATACGATTTTTAGTGAAGATGGTTTAGTTGGTATAAAAAGAGTTACTATAAAAGTAGAAAATGGAAATCAACTGAAAAAGGCGTTTAAGAAGCAATTTGTTAGTAAGGAAGTTTTGGTTTTTGTAAAACCCCTTTCAATAGATGCCTTAAAGTACGCTGTTATCAATAAGAGGGTTAATGCTGTGGTATTAGATGATGATAATATTAGAATATTTAAGAAAAGCATGCTAAATCTGTTAAGATCTTATGGCAAATTTGTTGAGATTTCCCTTAAATCTTCTAGCGGGTTATTATATAACGCTATACTGTTTGCATATAAATGGATACCTAATATTATTTTCTCCTCGTATGCAAGCTCTTTTGATGAAATCTGGAGTCCAATCTCCAAAATAAGTTATTTGACTGTACTGGGAGCTGATGAAGAGGAAGCTTATAAGTTTGTTATAATAAATCCCATAAAGTTGTTGAATGAACTCAATTCAATTAATAATTGACATTATATTAATATTATGGATTCTTATATTAACTGTATTATATTTTAAAAGAAGACAATTAAATGTTGATATTGTAAAAAATAAGAAAATAATAAGAGCTAAAAGGTATATAGTATTTTATGTAATCTCTGAATATAAAGTAAAAGGCGATGATTTAGAGAGAGTTATTCGCAACTCCTTGAAGGACTTATTAGGTAGTGTGTGGCTTAACATTGCAAACCCCAAAGTTGTTACCTATCGAGAAGATACTCAAGAAGGAATTATATCCACTAATAGGGTAGGTTACAAGGCAGTTTTAGCTAGTTTACCCTTTGCTAAGGAAATTAATAATAATAAAATTCTAATAGTTCCTAGAAGGACAACCGGTAGCTTAAAAAAGGCGAAAAAACTAATCGGATTAAAGTGATGAAGCCGCTCCGGACTGTATCGATGATGTTCTCTGCGACGAGCTGAACGATATTTTTAAAATTAGGGATTACTCAGTATTTCATGAGTGAATAGTATATGGCGTTCGGACCAGCCGCTATGGGATATGATAGGGCAATAACCATATTCTCGCCCGACGGATCACTATATCAAGTAGACTATGCATTTGAAGCTGTAAAAAAGGGATGGACAGCAATTGGTATTAAATCAAAGTCTAGTGTTGTTATTGCAAGTGAGAAAAGGAAAGCTCAATCTTTACTAGATGTAGATAGCATAGAGAAAGTATTTTTAATCGACGATCACGTAGGGTGCAGTTTTGCTGGATTAGCTTCTGATGGAAGAGTTTTAATAGACTATGCAAGGAATATAGCATTACAACACAGGTTAATATATGATGAACCAGTTAGCATTGATTATCTAACCAAATCAGTTGCTGATGTTAAGCAAATGTATACACAACATGGAGGAGTTAGACCATTTGGCGTTGCCCTAGTAATTGCGGGAATAGATAAATCAGTTCCTAAATTATTTATGACTGAACCTAGTGGGCAATATATGCCATATCAAGCTGTTGCAATAGGGCAGGGTTACTATACAGCTACTGAGTTTTTAGAGAAGAATTATAAGGAGGATTTGAATGTGGAAGAGACTATATTGCTTGCTTTAAAGGCCTTATCGGCTACTCTAAAGCCTAATGAAAAGTTAACTCCAAATACTGTGGAAATAGGATATGCCTCAACCCAGACTGGGTTATTTCTGAAAATGACTAATGAAGATAAGAATATGTATTTACAGAAGTTATAATAAGGTGGATTTTTTTCATGACGAAGGAGCGTGATTATGTAATAGTTAAATATGAGTCACATGGAGAGAGGTTTGAGATATTAGCTAAGCCAAAAGAAGCATTAGCTTTTAGAAGTGGGAAGAGCATAAGTCTTTCTGATGTAGTGGTTTCTGATACTATTTATAAGGACGTAAAGAAAGGTTTAAAAGCGTCTCCAGCATCACTTAAAAAAGTTTTTGGTACTACCGATTTCGAGACAATTGTAAAAGAAATTTTACTTAAAGGTGAATTACCAGTAACTGCAGAACAAAGGAAAGAAATGCTAGAAACTAAGAGAAAGCAAATAATTGATTTTATTCATAGGAACGCAGTTGATCCAAAAACTAATTTGCCAATTCCGCCAACCAGATTAGAGATGGCAATGGAACAAGCTAGAATACAAATCGATTTAAACAAAGACGTGGAAGCACAAGCTATGCAAATAGTAAAGGAGATTTCTAAGATAATTCCAATTAAAATAGCAAGGGCTTTGCTTAGTATTAAAGTACCATCAGAATATAGCTCTAAGGTTAAATCTCAATTGCATAACTTAGGGGAGGTAAAAAAGGCCAATTGGTTAGAAGATGGTACGCTACTTGCGGAATTGGAAATACCTGCCGGTGCACAGCAAGACGTTATAGATAAGTTAAATAGTCTTACAAAAGGAGAAGTTGAAGTTAAAGTATTGCAAGTGAGATGAACATGAGTCAGTCCCAGAAAATTGTCTTACAGCCAAGGTCAATAGTAGTTCCTGGTGAGTTATTAGCAGAAGGCGAATTTCAGATTCCTTGGTCTCCTTATATACTAAAGATTAACAGCAAATACTACTCCACAGTTGTTGGGCTTTTTGATGTAAAAGATACTCAATTTGAGGTAATTCCCTTGGAAGGCTCGTTTTATTATCCTAAGATTAATGACATAGTAATAGGTTTAGTGGAGGACGTTGAGATCTATGGCTGGGTGGTTGATATAAAAGCACCTTATAAGGCTTACTTACCAGCTTCAAATCTTTTAGGGAGGTCTATTAATGTTGGAGAGGACTTAAGGAGATATTTAGATGTAGGTGACTATGTTATAGCTAGAATTGAAAATTTTGATAGGTCAATAGATCCCGTCTTATCCGTTAAAGGCAAGGATCTAGGGCGTGTAAGTAATGGTATAGTCATCGATATAATGCCAGTTAAAGTCCCACGCGTTATAGGTAAGAATAAAAGTATGTATGAGACCTTAACCTCAAAAAGCGGATGTAGTATTTTTGTTGCTAACAATGGTAGGATATGGGCTACTTGCCCTTCACGCTTTTCTGAAGAAATTTTAATTGAGGCAATTAGGAAGATCGAGAATGAGTCACATATAAAAGGATTAACAGATAGAATAAAACAATTCATTGAGGAAAAATTAGGTGAGAGAAATGCTTCAAGTGGAGAGACCAAAACTAATTCTTGATGATGGAAAGCGAACAGATGGTAGAAAGCCAGATGAATTAAGAAGTATAAAGATAGAATTAGGTGTTCTCAAAAATGCTGATGGCTCGGCAATTTTTGAAATGGGAAATACGAAGGCTATAGCTGCAGTTTACGGTCCTAAGGAGATGCATCCAAGGCACCTATCTCTTCCAGATAGGGCAGTACTTAGAGTGAGATATCACATGACACCATTCTCTACGGATGAGAGAAAGAATCCAGCACCTAGCAGAAGAGAGATTGAGCTTTCTAAGGTTATAAGAGAGGCTTTAGAATCAGCAGTTTTAGTAGAGCTGTTTCCTAGAACTGCTATAGATGTATTTACTGAAATATTACAAGCAGATGCTGGATCCAGATTAGTTTCATTAATGGCCGCCTCCTTAGCACTAGCAGATGCTGGAATTCCTATGAGGGATTTAATAGCTGGAGTGGCTGTAGGGAAGGCTGATGGTGTAATAATTCTAGATTTAAATGAAACCGAGGATATGTGGGGAGAGGCTGACATGCCTATTGCAATGATGCCATCTTTAAACCAAGTAACGTTATTTCAACTAAATGGTAGTATGACACCAGATGAGTTTAGGCAAGCTTTTGATCTAGCAGTTAAGGGTATAAATATAATATATAATTTAGAGAGAGAGGCTCTAAAAAGTAAGTATGTAGAGTTTAAAGAAGAGGGTGTATAGCGTTGTCTTCTACTCCATCAAACCAGAATATTATACCTATAATTAAAAAGGAAAGTATAGTAAGTCTTTTTGAGAAAGGCATTAGGCAAGATGGAAGAAAATTAACGGATTATAGGCCTCTTTCGATAACACTAGATTACGCAAAAAAAGCTGATGGTTCTGCTTTAGTTAAGTTAGGCACAACAATGGTATTAGCTGGGACCAAACTCGAAATAGACAAACCTTACGAAGATACTCCTAACCAAGGCAACCTTATCGTGAACGTTGAACTTTTACCGTTAGCTTATGAGACCTTCGAGCCTGGACCTCCAGATGAGAATGCAATTGAATTAGCTAGAGTAGTAGATAGAAGTTTAAGAGATTCCAAAGCTTTAGATCTAACTAAACTTGTGATAGAACCAGGTAAAAGCGTATGGACAGTGTGGCTAGATGTTTATGTATTGGATTATGGTGGAAATGTACTAGACGCATGCACGTTAGCTTCAGTTGCAGCATTGTATAATACTAAAGTGTACAAGGTAGAACAACATTCTAACGGGATTAGCGTTAATAAAAATGAGGTTGTGGGAAAATTACCATTGAACTATCCAGTAGTTACAATTTCTGTAGCAAAAGTTGATAAATATTTGGTAGTAGATCCAGATTTGGATGAAGAATCAATAATGGATGCTAAAATTTCCTTTTCCTATACTCCTGATCTAAAAATAGTAGGGATTCAAAAGAGTGGAAAGGGCAGTATGTCTTTACAAGACATTGATCAAGCTGAGAATACAGCAAGATCAACAGCAGTTAAGCTTTTAGAAGAACTTAAAAAGCATCTAGGAATCTAATTATTAGGTGACAATTATGGGTAAAGTCACGGGAATTTCGGGAAGGTTCGGAGCTAGATATGGATCTACTCTAAGGAAAAAGTGGAAAGAAATAATGGAGAAGAGGTACGATGAACATCAATGTCCCTATTGTAAGACTACCGGTAAGGTTATCAGGTTAGCTTCCGGGATATGGTATTGCAAGAAATGTAATTCTAAGTGGGCAGGTCTTGCATATACACCGTACTAGAATAGTTATAACTTCGTCTAGAGACCCTAGTATTAGGACAAGAAATTTTTTAAATGTTTTAACTTTTGTATTGCCAGATTCAGTTAAAATTACGCGTGGTAAAAAAAGTAAGATAGAAATATTTGAAAGGGCTATTAATTTAGGGGCATTATATTTATTGTTCGTATTAGCCAAGAATGGGAATCCACTAAGGATAATTGTTTATGATTTAGAGAGCCTCTCTATAAAATACTTTTTTAAATTAAGTGGTTTGTCGTTACCTTCTGACTACAACGTATCATTAAACCAGATAAAAGGGCATAGTAATGTGTGCATAAAACTAAACGAATGTGATTTTCTAAGGGATTTTCTAGTTGATATGAATATGTACAACTTAACAAATAATTGTGACGTTGTTGTGAACTCAAGGCTTATCCATACCAATATTTGTGAACTTCTGTTTATGTTAACTACGAAAAATATTAAGTTTTTGAAGATGATATTAGAAGCGTGAAAATACAGATTTCGCTCTATGTAGATAATTCCAATAAGATCGAACTACAAGAAATTATATATAATTCAATAATAATTGAAAAGATAGATACTAAATATGTAAAAATTAGGAAATCTCCTTTGCAGATTGAGATAGATGCACCATCAATTACAAGAGCTAGGGCTATAATGAACTCTTATATACTTTGGATCTATACAATTCTAAAGTCACTGGAAGAGGTGGAAAAAAGTGGCCGAGAAATTACCTCCAGAAGTTCAAGCTCAACTAGCTAAGTTTCAACAGTTAAAAGATCAGCTTGATAGATTATTGTTAGAAAAGTCTACCATAGAGAATGAGTTAAGGGAGATAAATAAGGTATTGGAAGAGTTATCCGTTCTCAATGCAGATGCAACCATTTATAAGATTGTTGGGAATCTATTAGTTAAGTCAGATAAGACATCAGTAGAAAAGGAGCTTAATGATAGGAAGGAATTGTTAGAACTCAGATCGAGGACTTATCAGAAGCAAGAAAGTATTTTAAGAAAGCAACTAGAAGACTTGCAGGCTAAAATAAATGACATGCTATCGAAGTATTATCCGCAAGGTGGCCAAACAGGTATAAAAGCTTAAGCAAAGTAACTTATTAGTGTTATGGTAATTAGAATTTATGCTGATGATAGGGAAAAGGCTAGTGGCATACCAGAATTATTAAAGGAGTTAGGAATTACAGTAATATTTTCTCAACTTACTGTAGCTGATTATGTAATAACTGATGATGTTGCAGTAGAGAGGAAATCAGTAAATGATCTAGTAAATTCAGTTTTTGACAAAAGGTTTTTTGACCAAATTAGCAGGCTTTCAGAGGTTTATCGTTTTCCAATATTACTCGTAGAGGGCGATATTAATGATATTAGGAAGATAACTGAAAAGTGGAGAGCAATTAACAATGCGTTAATTTCTGCTACAATTGATTATGATGTTAAAGTGTTTTATTCTAGGGACAAAAAAGATACGGCAGAAGTTTTGAAAAAAATAGCTGAAAAATTCCAATTTGGTGAAAACAAGAGTAATCGAATTAGTTTACATAATAAGGCTAAATTGGAAAGTGTTTCTGATATACAACTTTACATTGTAGAGTCTTTTCCTAATGTTGGTTCTATCCTAGCCGAAAGGCTACTACTTAAGTTTGGAACTATACAGAATATTTGCAATGCATCTATATCAGAACTGGAAAAAGCACTAGGTAGTAGGAAAAAAGCTGAAGATATTTATAAAATTTTAAGGACGCATTATTCTAAAACTAACTTAGATAATGATAGTAAGAAAACTACCTCTTTATTTGATTTCCTTTAGATTTTTTAGTCTCTTTTTTAGCATTACCTTTTAATATGGGTCTAAATAAGTTTAAGTGCAAGAAGTTGGTGATTTCATTTGCCTAGATATAAGACAGTAGAGCAAGTTCTAAGCCTAATGAAAGATAGAACAAGAGTTAGAAATATAGGTATAATTGCTCATGTGGATCACGGAAAAACCACAACTAGCGATACGTTACTGGCAGCATCAGGTATAATATCTCCTAAAGTAGCCGGCGAAGCTTTGGCTTTAGATTATTTAAACGTAGAGCAACAGAGAGGTATAACAGTAAAGGCTGCTAACATTAGTTTATATCACGAAGCGGAGGGTAAAGGTTACGTCATTAATCTAATTGATACTCCTGGGCACGTTGATTTCAGCGGAAGAGTTACAAGAAGTCTAAGGGTTTTAGATGGTTCGATAGTAGTTGTAGATGCAGTAGAAGGAATTATGACACAAACTGAGACAGTATTGAGGCAAAGTTTAGAAGAGAGAGTTAGACCAATTCTATTTATAAACAAAGTAGATAGATTAGTAAAGGAACTAAAGTTAAGTCCCCAAGAAATGTTAAATAGGTTATTAGATATAATTAGACAAGTTAATAATTTAATTGATATGTATGGAGAACCGGAATTTAAAGAAAAATGGATGATTAATCCACAAGCTGGAAATGTGATATTTGGGTCTGCAAAAGATAAATGGGGATTTAGTTTACCTATGGCACAGAAAAAAGGAATTAATATGAAGAATGTTATTGATGCGTACACTGCTTCTGATAAGTCTAAACTTGAAGAATTAGCCGCACAAGCTCCCATTAATGAAGCATTATTAGATGCTGCTATAAAGTTCGTTCCTAATCCTATTGAAGCGCAGAAGTATAGGATTCCAAAAATCTGGAAAGGGGATCTAGATAATGAATTAGCTAAAGCAATGTTAAATGCTGATCCGAATGGTCCCATAGTATTTATGATAACCGATATGAAGGTTGATCCTCATGCAGGGTTAGTGGCAACAGGTAGAGTATTCTCAGGTACCCTTAGATCTGGTGAGGAATTATGGTTAGTTAACGCTAAGACTTCACAGAGGATACTTCAAGTAAGCTTATACATGGGTCCAACTAGAGAACTTGCGGAGGAAATTCCAGCAGGCAATATTGCGGCAGTATTAGGTTTAGACAGGGCCAGATCCGGAGAGACAGCAATTTCTGTTGGTTTCAGTAATGTCCAAGGAAGTTTTGAAAGATTACATTACATATCTGAGCCCGTGGTTACTATAGCTGTAGAGCCTAAGAATCCTAAAGATTTAACTAAGATGATTGATGCATTGAGGAAGCTTAGTATCGAAGATCCAAACTTAGTGGTTAAGATAAATGAAGAAACTGGAGAATACTTGCTATCTGGAATGGGTTTCTTACATTTGGAGGTATCATTACAATTATTACGTGAAAATTACGGTATTGATGTAGTTACTACTCCGCCAATTGTTGTTTATAGGGAAAGTATAAGAGCCAAGAGTCAAGTATTTGAAGGGAAGTCTCCAAATAAGCATAATAAGTTCTATTTGAGTGTAGAGCCTTTGAATGACAAGACTATAGAGCTAATAAGTAATGGTACGATAAGGGAGGATATGGATAGCAAAGAAATGGCAAAGATATTAAGAGATGAAGCCAGTTGGGACTATGATGAGGCTAAGAGGATTATTGCAATAGATGAAAACGTTAACGTGTTTGTAGATTTAACTAGTGGCGTGCAGCACTTGAGGGAAGTTATGGATACAGTACTTCAAGGATTTAGGTTAGCTATGAAAGAAGGTCCTTTAGCTCATGAGCCAATTAGGGGAGTTAAGGTTATCCTACATGATGCTGTAATACACGAAGATCCAGCCCATAGAGGACCAGCACAGATATATCCTGCAGTTAGAAACTCTATATTTGCTGGATTCTTAACTTCAAGGCCGACTTTACTAGAGCCAATACAGAAACTAGATATAAGAGTACCTGCAGATCTTATAGGCAACGTCACTGCAGTCATAACTAGAAAAAGAGGTAAAATCCTTGATGTTTCTCAAATAGCTAACATGTCTAGGATAACTGCTGAGATCCCCGTTTCGGAGTCATATGATATGGCAAGTGAGCTAAGAGGTTCCACTGGAGGTAGAGCATTCTGGGGTACTGAGTTTAGCAGATGGGCTCCAGTTCCAGATAGTATCTTACTGGATGTAGTTACTAAGATTAGAGAGAGGAAAGGGTTACCTAAAGAATTGCCAAAAGTGGAAGATTTCTTGTCGTGAGTCAAATTGTCAATTAATTACAAATTATTTAACAATGTAAAGGCAGTGCTTTTTGATTTTGATGATACATTAGTTGACTTTAGTTCTAAGGCGAAAGAGGCATTAGATGCAGTAAGTAAGGATATATATACTTACATAAAGGAAAATTATCAACAAGAGATTAACATAAATATAATTAGAAAATTAGTAGAAGAGGAAAGTCGGAAATTAGATAGTCAAGGAGAGTATAATAGAAATAAATGGTGGGAAAATATTCTAAAATCATTAAACATCGTTCACATAGATAAGTCTCAGCTCTATGATTGGACTAGTTTGTATTGGTCAATTGCAAGTCAAACTGAACCTTATGAAGATGCAAAGGAAATAATAGAATATCTAGATAGTAAGGGATATAAACTTGGTCTAGTTACAAATAGTGATGGAGAAGGCGGGAATAAAAGTAGTAGATTAAGAACTTTTCCTTTAATAGATAAATTCGATTTGATATTGATAGCTGGAGAGGGGGGTATTAGACCAAAGCCTAATCTAGAGCCGTTTATAATATCATGCGAAAAGCTTTCAGTGGAGCCTAGTTCGTGTGTTTTTGTGGGAGATGAACCAGTAAAAGATTGTTTAGCAGCTAAGAAGGCTAATATGATTAGTGTGCTAATAGACAGAGAAGGTAAAGTGAAGGACGCCGAACTTTATGCAGACTTCGTGTTATCCAGTCTTAAGCAATTAGAAGAATTTCTTTAATATAAAATAAAGCTGATTAATATATTCTGTAGTTATTAATTCCTTTAATTCATTAATATAATATAAGTAAAACCTATTATATATTTCATCATTTCTTAGTCTCTTAATACATCCTAGATCCTCAATACAAACATCATTTTTTCTTGCTATATTTAGTCCCTTAATTTTGTGAAATAATTCAACTTTAGAATAAGGTTGATTAAACGCTAGTATGCCTCCGTATAATTTTACTATTTTTCTATACACCTCCGTATAATTTTTATCGAGTATGTCCTTCACATTCACTAAGTATGATTTTAGTTCTGCTGGTAATTCCCAAAGATTGTTTTTAAGTTGGTCTCTCATTTCATGTGTTTTATACTCTATATTTTCATTAATTATTTTATTAATTGTATCTAATATTGTAGTTACATTTGAAAATACATTTGGTTTATCAGTTTCTATAATATCGTATTCCCCATGATAGTGGATATTTCCTAAACTCTCTATTGTAATGCTTGGAATTCCAGCTTTTATGTATGAATACCCATCGCTATAAATTTCTGGACTTTCAACAACGTTTTTAAAGTATTTTCTAGAGAGTTCTAGAAGTCCAGGTACAGTTTTTAAAACTAAACTTTCCTCACTTATATTATCCATGTTGATGTTAAGCAGAATATCATCAACGTTTTTGTAATTTTTCAAAAATTCTCTAGAACCGTGAGACCATGAGAATGTTGAGAAATTGAAAGAGCCGGATTCTTCTGCAGTAAATGAGATTAAATGGGTTTCATAGATATTAGACCTAAATTGTCTTAATAAAGCTACTGCTAAAAGATTGTCTCTCTCCCCTATAAACCAATGATCGTGATGTGCAGTAATATGTATTATTTTATTTTCATTTCTAGAATTTCTTATGGCTTCTACGATATAACCTGTCGCAAAAGGGTTTAAGTCAGTTTTCAGCGAGATTCTGCACTTACCCTTTATATAGGGAAAATCGTTCTCTTTAACATAAAATGCTGGTATTGGTGGTGGATAACTGGGTTTATGACTTAGAAGATCTCCGTACTTTATCATGAATTTTCTTTTCTCATTGTCTAGTGAAAAGATAATTCCTAAACAATTATTCTCTACTGCCTCTATATACAATTTATTTATTTCATAGAGATTTTGGATTCTAACTTTAATTAAATTTCTACCATTACAATCTTTAAAGTTATCTACTACATCTGCTTCAATCTCGGTAGACAAAGAATAGGGTAGCGAAATGGCATCTATCAATTTTGACTCGCATTCAAATATTAGTTCTTTCTGTTCCCAATTGAGCACTCTAATTGGGATTAATCTAATTTCGTCACTATTATCTTCTAGTATTTTTCTAATTTCTTTCACTAATTTTGTTTCATTCTTCGATCCCGTTATTATTTCACCGTAATTAGATAAGGTTTTTAGATAATGCAATAGCACAAGTCATTTATGAAGAAGTTTTTAAAAATGTTCTTTCCTCATGATGGAATATACGAAGTGTTAGTTGGTACTTCAGGGATAAAACCTATAATAAAACCACTTGGCATAATAGTTGAAGCAAATGAACTTAGGTCTAAAATATACAAGAGCACACTAACTTATTCTAATCTTGAAAAAAATAATAAATGTTCTATACATGTAACCTTAGATACAACGTTTTTCATCCTTTCCATGCTAGATAAACTAACCTTTAGTATAGATAGTGATTATAACGTTCCAGTTCTCAAGAATCTGAATGTCATTTACGCTGAGTGTATGAAAACTTCTAGTACTGATCCGTCAATATTTACCATAAATCCGCTAGATTTGGAAATAAATTCTAACTTAACTAGAGCATATAATAGGGGAGATTACATTTCGGTTGATTTTCTAGTGAATTATACTAGATTAGATATATACAAAGGTGAAGATTTGGAAAAACTTGTTAGAATTCTAGAGTACGAGTGGAGTGTTATAAAGCGTACATCTCAATATACTTCTAGTCTCTTAGAGGAGATATTAAATAAGATGAGATCAAAAGGTTTTAAGCTAGACTAGTTTTCTTTACATATGACTTTTCGAGTAGCTGTAATTCCTGGTGATGGAATAGGCCCTGAGTTATATGAGGGAAGTAAAAGAATTATAGCTAAGTTAATAGAGAAATATAATCTTGATATAGACTTAATTGAAGTTGAAGCTGGAGATGTCGCATTAAATAAATATGGTGAAGCCTTACCTAGACACACCTTAGACGTTATAGAAAAGGCGGATATGATTCTAAAAGGTCCGGTTGGAGAGACCGCAATGGATGTTGTAGTTAAATTGAGGCAAATGTATGATATGTACGCTAATATTAGACCGGCTAAATCACTGCCTAATGTTCAGTCGAAATATCCGAACGTTGATTTAGTAATCGTCAGGGAAAATACAGAAGATCTATATAAGGGGTTTGAATTCGTTACATCTACTGGAGTCACAATAGCTATTAAAGTAACTACTGAGTTTGCCTCTAAAAGAATAGTTAACGTGGCATTAAATTATGCTTTAATGAGACGTCGTAAAGTTACATGCGTCCATAAGGCTAATGTTATGAGAGTTACAGACGGACTTTTCGCTAGTGTTTGCAGAGAAATTTTGAAAGGTAAGGTGAATTTTGAGGAGATGTATGTTGATGCAGCTGCAGCTAATTTAGTACGAGATCCAACTCGGTTTGATGTAATAGTAACTAGTAACGTTTATGGTGATATTTTAAGCGATGAGGCCAGCCAAATAGCGGGAAGTTTAGGTCTAGCACCATCTGCAAATATTGGAGATAGGAAATCTATGTTCGAGCCAGTTCATGGAGCTGCTTTTGATATTGCGGGAAAAGGGATAGCTAATCCTACGGCATTTCTATTATCTGTTTCCATGATGCTTAGTAGAATGTATGAGTTATCTAAGGAGAATAAATACATTCTGGCATCAAAGTCTTTAGAGAATGCGATAATAGAGACTTACAAAAGTGGGAATAAGTTAACGGAGGATGTTGGTGGTAGTGCTAAGTTAAAGGATATGGTGGATGAAATTTATAAATATATGTAACGTGAACGTATATAATGTAAAGTTTAATTGACAACGAAGTTTAATTTTTATAAACTTGTCAAGTTTAATAGGGTATGGTGAGTTGAATTATCTGCCGTTATCAAGCCCCTTACTGGTAATTATGATCCTAAGAGGATTGAAGAAGAAATAATTTCGTATTGGGAAGAGAATAAAATTTACAATAAACTAAAAGATATTGTAAGCAAAAGAAGGGAAAAGTTTCTATTTATAGATGGTCCTCCATACCCTTCAAGTCCTACTCCTCATATAGGGACGATTTGGAATAAGGTGATAAAGGATTGCATACTGCGTTATCAGAGGGTTCTGGGCAAAAGGGTTCATGACCAGCCAGGATATGATACACATGGATTACCTATAGAAGTTGCAACTGAAAAACTACTTGGAATATCAAATAAGCAAGAGATTATAGATAAAATCGGAGTTGAAACTTTCATTAATAAATGCAAAGAGTTTGCATTATCCAATGCAGATAAAATGACACAGAACTTCAAGAACGTTGGAGTCTTTATGGACTGGGAGAGGCCTTACTATACATTAGACCCTTCTTATATAAGCTCTTCATGGAGTGTAATTAAGAAAGCTTATGAAAAAGGGATGCTAGATAAAGGCACTGCAGTATTGCATTGGTGTCCTAGATGTGAAACGACTCTATCAGATTATGAGGTGTCTGAGTATAGAGACTTAGAGGATCCCTCCATTTATGTCAAATTTAAAATCAAAGGTGAGAAAAACAGATATCTATTAATATGGACTACCACACCATGGACTATACCATCTAATGTCTTTGTAATGATAAATAAGGACTATGATTATGCTGATGTAGAGGTTAATGGTGAGATACTCGTAATTGCAAAGGATCGTGTAGAAGCTGTTATGAAAGAGGCAAGTATAACTAATTATAAGATACTCAGAACCTATAAAGGTAGTGAGTTAATAGGAATAAAGTACGAGCATCCCCTAAGAGAGTTTGTTAGTGCCCAGACTAAATTAGATGACTTTCATCAAGTCGTTGATGCTGGTAATATAGTCACATTAACTGATGGTACCGGTCTAGTTCATAGTGCTACTGGACATGGAGAAGAGGATTTCACGGTAGGTCAGAAATACGGTTTTCCAGTAGTGATGTTCGTTAACGATAGAGGAGAATTTACTGAAGAAGGTGGAAAATATAAAGGATTGAAAGTTAGGGACGCATCTAAGGCGATAATTAGCGATTTGAAATCTAAAAATACGTTGTTCTTTGAAGGGAAAATAGTTCATCGTTATCCGGTATGTTGGAGATGTAAGACTCCACTAATACTTAGAGCTATTGATCAATGGTTCATAAGAGTTACAAAAATAAAAGATAAAATGCTCAATGAAATAGAGAAAGTAAACTGGATTCCAGATTGGGGTAAATCCAGAATATCTAACATGGTTAAGGAACTCAGAGATTGGGTTATAAGTAGACAAAGGTTCTGGGGAACTCCTCTTCCCATATGGATCTGTGAAAGGTGTAATAATGTTATGGTAGTTGGGAGTAAAGAAGAATTAGAGAGTATAGCAATAGATCCAGTCCCTAATGACTTACATAGACCGTGGATAGATAATGTAAGGGTAAAATGTAACAAGTGTGGTGGAGTTGCTAAGAGAATCCCTGATGTTGCAGATGTTTGGTTTGATAGTGGTGTGGCTTTCTTTGCTAGTTTAGGTAAAGATTGGCAAGAGAAGTGGAAGGAGTTAGGTCCAGTAGATCTAGTTCTAGAAGGTCATGATCAGTTGAGGGGTTGGTTCTTTAGTTTGCTTAGATCTGGGCTAATATTACTAGATAGAGCTCCATATACTTCTGTATTGGTTCATGGATTTATGCTAGACGAACAAGGTAGAGAAATGCATAAGAGTCTAGGTAATTATGTTGAACCTTCAGTAGTAGTTGAAAAATATGGGAGAGACATATTACGTTTATGGTTACTTAGGAATACTACATGGGAAGATGCAAAATTTTCATGGAAAGCGTTAGAGCTAACTAAAAGGGATTTACAAATAATTTGGAACACATTCGTCTTCGCGTCAATGTATATGAATTTAGATAACTTTGAACCCGATAAGTATACTCTTGATGATATTATAAAATATGCTAAGATAGAGGATTTATGGATATTATCAAGGTTTAACTCAATGCTAAAGAAAGTAAATGAATCCATGAAGGATTACAAGGTTCACGAAATGACTAATTACTTGATAAACTTTCTAATTGAGGATGTCAGTAGGTTTTACATAAGGCTAATAAGAAAAAGGGCGTGGATAGAAGCTAATACTCAAGATAAGATAGCAATGTATTATATTCTTTATTATATATTAAAACAATGGATTATATTAGCTTCTACTATAATTCCATTTATTTCTGAAAAAATATATAAATCCTTTGTAGTTAATGCTAAAGAATCAGTTTCAATGGAATCTAGTATCAATTATGATGAGAGATTTATCGATAATGAATTGGAAAGAGCCTTTGAAGTTGCTAGAGAAATAAACGAGGCTTCGTTGAACGCTCGAGCTAAAGCTGGAATAAAATTAAGATGGCCATTGGCTAAAGTTTATATCTTCATAGAAAACGAGGATACATTGGCTAAGGTTGGTAGAATAAAAGATGTCTTGATATCTATGCTAAACGCTAAAGATATAGAAATAAGCAAAATAGAAGGATTTAAGAGTTTCAGTAAATATAAGGTCGAGCCGAATAGGTCGATCATAGGGAAGGAATATAAGAGTATGTCGCCAAAAATAGTAGAATATATTGAGAATAATAGAGATATAATAGCTATGGATATACTTAATAAAAAGCAGCATGTCGCTAAGATAGATAATTTTGATATAATACTTAATGCTTCGTATGTGATTATCTCAGAAGAAACAGTTGAAGGATTCATTTCATCTAAATTTAGTAAGGGTATTGTGGTTATAAGTAAGGAAATTTCGGAGAGTGAAGAGGAAGAGGGATTAATTAGGGACATTATAAGGAGGATACAATTCATGAGGAAACAACTAAAACTAAATGTTTTAGATTATATTGAGATTAGCATGAAGGTACCAGAAGAAAGAGTAAAAACTATTCAGAAATGGGAGGAATTTATTAAGAGTGAGACAAGGGCTAGTAACATAATTCTAGGTGAAGCTAAGGGAGATATTACAATGGATTGGGATATAGAAGGGGAATCTTATATAATAGGGATAAAGAAGTCTACATGATGTTTCCTTTTCCACGTTACAAACCTTTAAATGTTGTCCTTTTTTTATCTATATTTGATGTTGAAAATTCTCTTCTTGAAGTTACGTTAAAACTTTCATTTATACTTAGAGTCACAACTACATTTAGAGTGAATAAAATTTACTGGATAACAGATTCCCTAAATTCTAGAAAACTAGAAAAAATAATTACAGATATTACTAAATATGCTCTTTTACCACCGTATCTTAAAAAATACGTTCCTATTAGTCGTAATTTGAAGAAAGTTGGTTTAATGAGTCCACTAGGGATACCGTATCACTTTATTTTTAAACAAGCTGTTGAAGGTGAGATAAGATTAGGATATAAGGGTGATTTTGGTCTGAACAAGAAATTAAATTCATCATCGAAGACTATTTTAATTACTGACTCACTAAAAGCTGGTTATATCGACTATCGTGGTTTCTATTATACTGGAGTAAAAAATGAGTTTATAGACTTTAAAAAGGTATTTAATTTTGATAATCTTATAATTGCTAGTAGGAGTGGGAAAAATCCCTTACAAGCTAAGGAACAGCTAACCAATTTGTACAATAAATATGGCCTTACCTTGATGATTGGACCACCAACTGGAAATCTATTACAAAGATTAGGTAAGCAATACTTAGATAAGTCGTATAACTTTGTTATTAAACAAGGAGTTTCAGATATTAGGGCGGAAGAGGCATTAGCTTATTCTCTGTCTATTCTAAACCTTCTGTTAAGTTAGATTTATAATGCTTGAGTGATAGGTGAAATAGCAATTAGTGGGGATTAAGAATGGGTCATCGAAAGTTAGCCTCACCTAGACGTGGGTCAGCTGGTCTTAGACCTAGAAAAAGATCATCCGAGTTATTACCAACACCTAGAACATGGCCTCAAATAAATTCACAGAATCCAAAATTGTTAGGCTTTGTAGGATATAAGGTTGGCATGACACACGTTTTTATGATTGACGATTGGCCTAACTCTCCTACTAATGGTAAAGAGATATATATGCCGGTTACAGTCTTAGAAGTACCTCCAATTATACCGTTGGCGTTAAGAGCTTATGCAATTGACGGTAAAGGCGAACCAAACGTAATAACAGAGTATTGGTCTTCCTCCTCTTTACAGTTCTTGGATATTACGAGAAGAATTCATTCAATTTCATCTTTTTTGAAAGATGATGAAAGTAAAAAGAAGTTCGATGAAAGATTTAATACTAAGTTGGATCTTATCAAATCTAACCTAGATAGAATAGTCTACTTTAGGCTTTTGGTCTCCACTCAACCTAGGAAGATACCATCATTAGGTAAAAAAGCGCCAGATTTAGTAGAGATTCAGATAGGTGGAGGAGAAAAGAAATCACAATTGGACTATGCATTAAACATTCTAGGAAAAGAAATCACAATTAGAGACGTTTTCAAAGAGGGTCAACTAATAGATGTGGTAGGAGTTACTAAGGGTAAGGGTTTTGCTGGTGTGATAAAAAGATATAGTGTGGTAGAATTACCTAGGTGGCATAAGCATAGAAAAGGAAGTAGGAAAATAGGTACTAGAGGTCCATCTTTAGGAACACCTAGTTATACGCCTCAGCCTGGACAGTTAGGTTTTCATAGGAGAACTGAATATAATAAGAGGATTATAAAAATTGGTGATGAGCCTAAAGAGATAAATCCTGCAGGTGGTTTTGTAAGATATGGAATAGTAAGGAACACATATGTTTTGTTAGAAGGCTCAATATTAGGTTCAAAGAAGAGGCCAATATTCTTAAGAGAACCCGTTAGGCCTTCTTATGTTTTTGAAAATCCTCCTAAGATAACTTATGTTAACCTTTTAAGTCAACAAGGGTGAAAGTGAATGTATTTAGAGCTAGTTAAGAAGAAGTCTGATATTTTGGATAAAGATGGAAATAGAATAAAAGAGGTTGAATTACCCATTATTTTTTCGTTTCCAGTAAGAAAAGACCTAATAAGAAGAGTATTTATAGCTGAGTTTACACATTCGCTACAACCAAAAGGTAGAGATCCTAATGCAGGCAAAAGGACATCAGCTGAGAGTTTTGGAATAAATCTTGGTATGGCCAGAGTTCCTAGAGTTAAAAATTCTGGTGAAGCTGCCTTAGCACCTAATACCGTAGGCGGAAGATTAGCATTTCCCCCCTCAGTAAACAAAAAACTTGCAGAAGAGGCAAACGTTAAGGAGAAACGATTAGCTGTAATTAGTGCACTAAGCGCTACAGCGGACATAGCTTTCGTCAGAGCTAGGGGACATGTATTTAAAGATTCAGTACGTTTCCCTATAGTAGTAACTGACGATATTGTTAATCTAAAAACCACAAGTGAGGTGGAAGAGTTTTTAAAGAAAATAGGTGTTTACGATGATGTAGAGAGAGTGAAAGAAAGGATTAGGATAAGGGCTGGAAAGGGCAAAATGAGGGGAAGAAAGTATAAGGAACCAATAGGTCCGTTAATAATTGTACATGACAGCAATTCCCCAATAATTAAGGCTGCAAGAAACTTAGCTGGAGTTGATGTAGTTAATGCTAAAGACGTAAGCGTTATTCATTTGGCTCCCGGAGCTCATCCGGGTAGACTTACTATTTATACCGAAAGTAGTATAAAGATTTTAGACGAACGATTAAGTAAGAGAGTGGTGAGTTAGAATGATTCAAATGGCTTTAGCTACAGAGAAGGCATTAAAACTTATTGAGTCCTATAATACGCTTACATTAATAGTAGATAAGAGTGATACTAAAGACGACATTAAGAAATCTGTAGAGAGATTATTTAACGTTAAGGTGGTAAAAGTCAACGTAGTTATAACACCTCAAGGTTACAAGAAGGCATATGTAAAATTAGCACCAGAATATAAGGCAAGTGATATAGCCCATAAATTGGGCATATTTTGAGGTGATATAAAATGGGTAAGAATTTGTTACAGCAAAGGGCAGGCAAGGGTTCTCCAACTTTTAGAAATCCAGGCTGGTTAAGAATAGGTAAGGTAAGATATCCTAACATTTTTGGGCATTTTATAGGCAAGGTAATAGACATAGTGCATAATCCAGGTATGAATGCACCCGTTGCTTTAGTGAAATTAGAAAATGGAACTAAGTTTTTAATGCAAGCGATTCAAGGGCTTGTTGTTAATCAGAAGATAGAATTTGGTAAGGGATCTCCAATAGCTAACGGCAACGTTATAGAAATAGGCGATGCACCAGAGGGTACAATAGTATGTAACGTTGAAGAAAATTTTGGAGATGGAGGTAAATACGCTAGAAGTGCCGGTTCGTATGCGGTAGTAGTAGGCAAAAGCGGTGATAGGGTGCTAATTAGATTACCTTCAGATAAAATAAAAGCAGTTTCGAATAAGGCTAGAGCTACTGTGGGTATAGTAGCCGGAGGTGGAGTCATAGAAAAACCACTATTAAAGGCTGGAGCTAATTATTGGAAGTACAAAGTAAAAGCTAAGAAATGGCCTATTGTGAGGGGCGTTGCAATGAACGTGGTTGATCATCCTCACGGTGGTGGGCTACATCAGAGTGTAAGTAGGCCTTCTACGGTATCTAGAAATGCTCCTCCAGGCAGAAAAGTTGGTCATATTGCAGCAAGGAGAACGGGTAGGAAGGAGGGTAAGTGAATTTTATAAATGAAAAGGGGAATAGGTGATAATAGATGTCATTAGAAATACCACCTGAATGGAAGAACTTTAAATACAGAGGTAAGAGTATAGATGAGTTACTAAATATGCCAATGGATGAGTTTATCAAATTATTGCCTTCAAGGCAAAGAAGATCATTAAAGCGTGGATTTACTGATGCGCAAAGACACTTGCTAGAGAAAGTAAGGAAGTACAGAAGAGAAGGAAAGTTTAATAAAACCATTAAGACACATGTCAGAAACTTAGTTATATTGCCAGAGCTAATTGGTCTTAAAATGGCTGTATATAACGGAAAGGAATTTGTTGAGTTTACGGTTACGCCGGAGATGATAGGTCATTATCTAGGAGAGTATTCAATAACAACTAAGAAAGTTGAACATGGAGAACCAGGATTAAAGGCTACGAGATCAAGTTTATTCTTAGCAATGAAAGGATGATCAATTATGGCTAGTTGGAAGTATCCTCAATTAGATGTTGACGAGTTAAAAATTGCAAAGGCTGTAATAAGAGATGTTCCTGCATCTATAAGAGATCTTTATAATGTTTGTAAAGCTATTAGGGGAATGTATCTTAATGATGCGAAAGATTTTCTAAATAGAGTTTTAGAGGAGAAGGAAGCCTTACCTTTCTGGAGATATAATAAAGGTGCATCACACAAGTCTAATATATCTGCCAAGTGGAAAATAAAAGCTGGTAGATATCCAAAGAAAGCTATAAGGCAAGTGTTGAAGGTATTAGAAAATGCGGAGGCTAATGCGACTAATAAAGGGCTAGATGTTGATAAATTAATTATAAGACATATAGCTGCCCACAAAGGTATAACATTACAAAGATACATGCCAAGAGCTTTTGGGAGGGCTACTGCAAAGTATAGAAGGACATCTAATATTGAAGTAATCTTAGAGGAGGTGGAGTAATATGCCAAACATTAAGAGGTATTTCCTTGAAAAGTCTATAGTGAAAGTCAAGATTGATGAGTATTTAGCTAAGCAATATTATAACGCAGAATATGCAGGAGTAGAAGTCTTGAAAACTCCAATTGGAACTAGAGTTATAATATATGCAGGAAGGCCTTCAATGATAATAGGAAGGGGTGGAAGAAATATAAAACAGCTGGCGCAAATTTTCGAAAAAGTTTTTGGTCTAGAGAATCCACAAATTACAATAACAAATGTAGAAAACCCAGAGCTTAATGCTAGAGTAATGGCATTTAGGTTAGCAATAGCCTTAGAAAAGGGATACCATTTTAGAAGAGCAGCTTTTATATCAATGAGAAGAATTATGAATGCTGGAGCACTAGGCGCAGAAATAATAATAAGTGGCAAGCTTACTACGGAGAGGGCTAGATATGAGAAATTAAAAGAAGGTATTGTATACAAAAGCGGACAGCAATTAGAGAAAATGATAGATAGAGCCATAGCTATAGCGATGCTGAAACCTGGAATATTTGGTGTTGAAGTAGTTATAACTAAACCACTTAAGATTGAAGATAAAATTAATTTGAAAGAGTCTCCTTCCGTACCTCAAGAAGTGTCAGTAACTAATGTGACTTTTATTGAAGAATCGTCACAAAAAAGTGAGGAGAAAAGTGAGGGTGAGAAAGAATGACGGTAGATCCCGAAGAATTAAGAAAAATGGAAACTGGAGATCTGTTGAAGAAGTTAGATGAATTAAAGTTAGAGCTAATAAAACTTAGAGTACAATCTAGAATGGGAACTTTAAAGAATACTGCAAGTATTAGAAATACAAGAAAAGATATAGCAAGAATATTAACAGTTTTAAGTGAGAAGAAAAAAGTTAAAAGAGAAAAAGTAGAGAATAAATAGTATTTTTATATGTTATATGATTTTAGATTACATTAATTCTAGAATAAAGATTTTATGGTATACGGATCCTTTTCTAATTTCTAGAGAAGGTGTTATTGTATTAGAGACGGAAAAAACGTTTTTGATTAAATTAGAAGAGAAGAACAAGTTTATAAGGATATTTAAAGCTCATGGTATATTTGAGATAACTTTTAAAGGTAAGTCTTTTATAATAGCTGGCTATAAGCTGGTAAGAAAACCTTGGAAAAGAATTTAGGTGGGTTAGATGGTATCTAAGGGAAAGACGGTAAAGGACCCGGGAATACCTAATATTACTATTCCCGAGAAGGTATGTGAAGATGAAGATTGTCCTTATCATGGATCATTGAGAGTTAGGGGTATAACATTAGAAGGAGTAATTGTAAAGTATAGAGGTACTAAAGCTGCAGTTATAGAAAGGCAATACTTATACTATGACTCGAAGTATAAGAGATATGAAAGGAGGAGAAGTAGGATCCATGCCCATGTACCGCCATGTATTAATGTTAGAGAGGGAGATAAAGTTATAATAGGCGAATGTAGACCTCTTTCTAAATCTATAAGTTTTGTTGTATTAGGCAAGGTGAGTTGAAGTGTCAGAAAAGATTCAAGTTTTAGGATCCAGAAAAGGTTTAACGCCAGCTCTCCAACATTATTCGGTAGTTAACGTTGCTGATAATAGTGGAGGAAAGGAAGCTATGATAATTGGCGTATATGGTTATAGAGGTGTTTTAAGAAGAGTTCCATTTGCTAACATTGCTGATATGGTTATGGTGTCAATTAAGAAAGGAACGCCAGAGGTTAGAAAACAGAAGTTTAGAGCAGTAATCGTGAGACAAAGAATGCCATATAGAAGACCCGATGGTACGTGGATTTCTTTTGAGGATAATGCAGTAGTTATAATAAATCCAGATGGAACACCAAAAGGTACTGAGGTTAGGGGACCGATAGCGAGAGAAGCAGCTGAGAGATGGCCAAAAATAGCTAGTCTCGCTACATTGGTGGTGTAAGAGATATGGTATCTCTTAAACCTTCTAAACAAAGGAAATTACTATATACTTTACCATTGCATCAAAGAAAGAAGCTACTAGTTGCTAAAGTATCTGATGATATTGCGTCTCAATATGGTATAAAACGTATTAGAGTAAGAAAAGGAGATACTGTTAGGGTAATGCGAGGAGGTAATAGTGGTAAAGAAGGAAAGGTAGTTGAAGTTAATACTAAGACCGGAAGATTAGCAATAGAAGGAATAACGAGAAAAAAAGTTGATGGAACACCAGTATATGTGTGGATTCATGCGTCTAAAGTGATGATAACTAAGCTAGATCTGAGTGATCCAAGAAGACGGGAAAAGTTAGAAAAATCTAAGAAGTGATGGAAAAATGGCGCATATAACAAGATTTGAAGCACCTTGGTTTTTAATGATAAGTAAAAAACAATATAAGTGGACGGTTAGACCTAATGCTGGACCTCACTCTATTGAGAAAAGCATACCTTTAGCTGTTGTAATTAGAGATTATCTGAAACTTGCGGGGACGATAAGAGAGGCTAAGCATATAATATTTGATGGCAAAGTTTTAGTGGATGGTAAGGTAAGGAAAGACTATAAGTATCCTGTTGGACTTATGGATATTGTTTCAATTCCCTCTGCTGACCTATATTTTAGGGTTCTTCCAGATAATGTTAGGTTCATGAGATTTTCCAAGATATCTGCTGATGAGGCCCGGTATAAGTACGTTAGAATTATAAATAAAACTACGATAAAGGAAGGAAGAATTCAGCTTAATCTAGAGGATGGAAGAAATATCCTTGTAGATAAAGAGACTGCCAAGAATTTCAAAACGCTTATGACGTTAAAGATCGAATTACCTAGCCAACAAATATTAGATTCATTCACTATCTCAGAAAGATCATATGCGATTTTCGTAGGAGGTAGAAACGTCGGTATTCACGGTATTGTTAAGAATATAAATTTGAGTAAGTTTAAGTCTAGAAAATACAGTGTGATAACCTTAGAAAGTAGGGACGGTAATACTTATCAGACTAATATTATGAACGTAATGAGTATAGGTAGGGAAAAATCTGACTTGAGAGTTGATTAAAATGGCAGAGTCTACTTTACCTCTTAGCCAGAATCCAATGAGGAAGGTTAAATTAAGCAAGGTTACTGTTAACATAGGACTAGGTGAGTCTGGAGATAGGTTGCAAAAAGCTTATCAACTTTTACAAGAGCTAACGGGAGCCAAACCAGTATATACTATTTCCAAGAAGACTATAAGGGAGTTTGGAATTAGAAAAGGTCAAGAAATTGGAGTTAAAGTGACTTTGAGAGGTGCACAAGCTGAGGAATTCTTAAGAAAGGTATTAGAAGCTATAGGATACAGATTAAAGAAGAGTAGCTTTGACGATTATGGTAACGTATCTTTTGGCATTGCGGAACATGTAATTTTGCCCGGTGCAAGATATGATCCAGAAATAGGTATATTCGGAATGGATATAGCTATTACACTTGAGAGGGCTGGCTATAGGATTTCTAGAAGGAGAAGAAAGAAGGCTAAAATTCCAAAGAGGCATAGGGTTACGAAGGAGGAAGCTATGGAGTTTTTAAGAAATAATTTTAATGTACAGTTGGTAGAAGGGTGAGTGAAATGGGTAAATATAAGCCTCCGGCTGAGAGAAAGTATGGAAAAGGAGTTCAATCTTGTCAAAGATGCGGAAGTAAGGATTCTGTAATTCAAAAATATGGGATTTATTTGTGTAGGCAGTGTTTTAGAGAAGTCGCGTATGAATTAGGATTTAGGAAATATTGGTGATAGGTCATGGTATTCGTGAATCCGTTGGCAAATGCATTAACGTCCATATATAATAATGAGATGAGAAGGAATAAACAAGCTATTATAATGCCAGCATCTAAATTAGTAATAAATGTTTTAAGAGTTATGCAGAAGGAAGGTTATGTAGGAGAATTTGAATATATTGATGATGGAAGATGGGGAAAGATAACAGTACAGTTGTTAGGAAGAGTTAATAAGTGCGGTCCAATAACTCCACGATATCCTCTTAGTTATAGACAGATGATTGCGTTGCCAGATTACGTTAGACGTTATCTACCATCGAAAGAGATAGGCATAATTATTGTTTCGACATCTAAAGGTGTAATGTCCCATAAAGAAGCTGCAAGATTGCGAATAGGTGGGGTAGCACTAGGATACGTGTATTGAGGTGTTTTAATGCAGATAGTAATTTTGAGGGAAGAAATCGAAATCCCGAAAAATGTTGTTGTTGATCTAAAGGGGTCAATAATTAAGATAAAGGGACCTAAAGGTGAAGTAGTTAAAGATTTCAGCTTTGCAAAGGGTATACAAATTAGTTTAGATGGGAATAAAATAGTGCTAGAGACTACTTTTGCTAATAGACGAAAAAAGGCTGTCTTCTATAGTATAGTTAGTCACATTAAAAATATGATAACTGGCGTAACAAAGGGTTATAGATATTACCTTAAAATTATATATACGCACTTTCCAACATCTGTAAAGGTAGTAGGGAATGAAGTTCAAATAACTAATCTAATAGGTGAGAAGAATACTAGAAGGGCACAAATATTGGAAGGCGTCAAGGTTACCGTGAAGGGTGAAGATATAGTTGTGGAGGGTCCGAATTTAGAGGCTGTTGCTCAGACTGCAGCTAATATCGAGTCGGCTTCAAAGATATCTGGTTTTGATAGACGTATCTTCTCGGATGGAATTTTCATCTATAAAAAAGAGGTGATTGAATGACCGAAGGAAGAATTCAGTCGTATAGGAAAAAGATTTATGTAATAAGGCAGAAGCTTAAGGCAAAGAAGCCTAAGTTCTTGCGGTATGATTCTGATAAGTTCTACAGATTAGGAAGACAAGAAAAATGGAGAAGACCATATGGAAGAGATAATAAGACTAGATTGAAAGTTAGGGGATTCCCAGCAATAGTGAGTGTAGGTTATAGATTACCTAAAAAGGTTAGGGGATTCCACCCAAGTGGATTAAGGCAAGTTATAGTTCATAATGTTAATGAACTAGTTAAGGTTCAGAACCAAAAGGACAACGTTATTGTAACTATATCTTCTTCAGTTGGTTTTAAAAAGAGGCTTGAAATTCTAAATAAAGCTAGGGAATTGGGTCTGAAAGTAAGTAATGAGGGTGTAGTTACATGACTAACTTGAAAGCGCAAAAAAGATTAGCAGCATCGATTGCAGGGGTAGGTATAAACAGAATTAAGGTCGTTGAGGATTACATTGAGGATGTTCAAAGCTCATTAACCAGAGATGAAATTAGAAATTTAATAAAAGATGGTAAGATTATAGTCCTAAAAAAGGTTGGAATAAGCGGTGGTAGATTAAAGGAAAGGCGAAAGAAGAGGAGCCTTAAGAGCGAAGGAAAGAAGTCAGGGAGCAGAAAAGGCAAGAAGGGAGCAAGGGCTAATAGTAAACAAATGTGGGTTAAAAGGGTAAGAAAAATAAGAGCTTATCTAAAGTGGTTGAGAGATCATAAGGTTATTGATAGACATACTTACAGGGAATTATACTTAAAAACGAAAGGCGGCAACTATAAGGGAGTTTCTGATGTCAGAAATGTCCTAATACAAATGGGGAAAATTAAAGGGTGAATAAATTGGCCAATGGTCCTAATTATAAGGTAAAACCCAGAAGAAGAAGAGAAGGAAAAACTAACTACTATAAAAGATATGTCTATGTTATAAGTAAACAAACAAGGTTTATTGTAAGAATAACAAACAAATACGTTATAGTCCAGATTGCAAAAATCGATCCTAAAGGCGATATTATGATTGCTAGTGCTCATTCAGCTGAACTTGCTAAAAAGTTCGGATGGAAGGGTGATGAAAATAACACTCCAGCTGCATACCTGACCGGATATTTAGCAGGCTTAAGAGCTATAAAGAGAGGTGTAACTGAGTGCGTGGCGGATATTGGGCTTCATGTACCATCTAAGGGTAACAGGGTGTTTTATGTGATAAAAGGTGCAATTGATGCTGGATTGAAAATTCCGATAGGCGACATAAGTATAGAAAATGATAGAATAAAGGGAGAGCATATAGCAAAGTATGCTGAGAAGTTAAAATCTGAGAATTCGGACTTATATAGTAAATTGTTTTCAAGGTATTTACAAAGGGGACTAAACCCCGAGAACTTGCCTTCTCATTTTGAGGAAATATTAAATAAGATTAAATCTTCTGGTGGTTAAAATGGCAGAGGAAGTACCAAGTTTAAATATAGAAGAATGGAAACCACGAACCTCTATAGGTAGTCTAGTAAAGGAAGGAAAAATATCATCTATAAAGGAACTATTTGATAGGAATCTTCCTATTACTGAACCAGAAATTGTAGACGTGCTACTACCTAAACTAAAATATGAAGTTGTAGATATTAAAGTAGTTCAGAAGCAAACTGATGCAGGAGAAATATCTAGATATAAAGTTCTAGTTATAATGGGCAACATGGATGGATATGTCAGTATAGGAACTGGAAAAGCTAAACAGTTAAGGGTTGCAATTCAGAAGGCAATTAGGGATGCTAAGATGAATATAATACCAGTAAGAAGAGGGTGTGGTAGCTGGCAGTGTACATGTGGTGAGCCACATAGTTTGCCATTTAAGGTAGTTGGTAAGGCGGGCAGTGTAGAAGTTGACTTATTGCCTGCACCTAAAGGTACTGGATTAGTGGTTGGAAGCGTACTAAAGACCTTGTTAACTTATGCTGGTATAAAGGATGCTTGGTCTACCACAAAGGGTGAGACTAGAACTACAGAGAATTTTGTTAGAGCTGGATACAGTGCACTTTATAATACATATAAATTTGTTACTTTACAGGATTGGGTTAGGAAGAGGTAAGCAGAAGTGGTGGAGTTATTAGGCATAATTAGGATTAGAGGTTGGGCGAAGGCCCCTTGGTATATTAATGAAACATTAAATATGTTGAGATTAAGGTATAATTTCAATACCATGGTATATCCAAAAACGTCTCAAATACTTGGTATGCTGAATAAAGTTTCTCCATATATTACATGGGGTGAGATAGATCCAGATACTTTAAAGCTACTAATTATAAATAGACTTGAAACGGTAAAAGGGGATAAGGTTTCGGATAGTTATGTGAAAGAAGTGTTGAAGATAGAAAATATTGATGCAATGGTAAAACAATTGTATGAGGGTAAAATTTACTTACATAAACTTGATGAATATTTCAAGTTGCCTATTCGCTTGCATCCACCTAGAGGAGGGTTTAAGGGGAGTGTTAAAAGGCCCTATAAAAATAAAGGTGAGTTTGGATATAGGGGAGATAAGATAAACGAATTAATGAGGAGGATGGTGTAAGGATGGTAGTAAGAAGAGAGAAAAAGAGTAGAAAAATGAGAGGATCACGAACAATGGGATGGGGTATTAGAGGGCAGCATAGAGATAGAGGTTCACAAGGTGGTAGGCAAATTGGTATGCACAAGGAGAAATGGTCATGGTTAGTTAAATATGGCAAAGGATGGTATGGTAAGCACGGATTCAGAAATCCAACTACAAAGTTAACAAGCGCTATTTCATTGAGGAAATTAAATGAGTTATTAGAAAGTGGTTATATAAAAATTAAGGAAATGGATGGAAAAAAGATAGTAGACTTAAACGAGTTAGGGTATAATAAATTACTTGGTGGAGGTAGTATAAGTATTCCCGTTACTATAAAAGTAGGTAAGGCTACTAATAAGGCAATACAGAAAGTGAAGGAGATGGGAGGAGAAGTAATATTAAGCCCAACTGAGTAATTTTTTTGAGTAAATTATGTCATTCATCGATTCACTCGCTACTCTTGGACAATACTTACCAGCAGTTACTAAACCCAAAGAGAAACCTTCACTTGGTCAAAAGTTAGTTTGGTCTTTAGTAGCAGTAATAATTTATCTGATAATGGCTTCAACACCACTATATGGGATAACATCAGCTTCTTTTTTCAAAAACCTTATTTTAGAGCAGATTATTTTCGCTTCTACTACAGGGACCTTAGCACAATTAGGAATAGGTCCTATAATAACTGCAGGTTTGATTATGCAAATACTAGCCGGATCTAAGTTAATAAGTATTGATCTAAATGATCCTGACGATAGGGTTAAATTTACAGAAGCGCAAAAGGGTTTGGCATTTATCTTTATTCTAGTGGAATCAGCTTTATTTGGTTACGTATTAGCTAGAACTTCAACAACCATAAATGCGTCAATATTATTCATTGCAGGGATAGTGATAGCTCAGCTTATTGTAGCCACATATTTGATCTTACTGTTAGATGAGCTGATACAGAAGGGTTGGGGTTTAGGATCGGGAGTTAGTCTGTTTATATTAGCTGGAGTTATGAAAATTATGTTTTGGGACATGTTTGGAATTGCTAGTGTTAGTTCCCAGAATTTACCGATAGGATTCTTTCCTGCATTATTTACCGCTTTAGCATCTCATAGTGACGTTCTTAATTTAATAGTTAATACTTCAACTAAAAATCTCTTTCAGCCAGATTTAGTTGGTTTAGTAACTACTATAGCACTGATAATTATAACAATTTATCTAACTACAATGACTATAGAGATTCCAGTAACTTCCCAGAAGTTAAGAGGAATAAGGAGGACAATTCCGTTAAACTTCTTATATGTTAGTAGTATACCAGTAATATTTGTTGCAGTACTAGGTTCTGATATCCAGTTATTCGCTTCATTAGCTTCTTATGTCTCACCCTCAGCTTCAAATATATTAAATACCGTTAGTGGAGTCTTCTTTTTCCCTCCTCCAAATTCAGCAATACCCCATAGTATATATGCTGTAGTTTTAGATCCGTTAGGCGCGCTTGAATATGCTGTAGTTTTCATAGTTCTTAGTATCTTGTTTGGCATATTATGGGTAGATGTAGCTGGTTTAGATCCTGCTACTCAAGCTCAACAGCTAGTTGAAGCTGGTATTGAAATTCCTGGAGTCAGAAACAATCCAAAGATTATAGAGGGAATATTAGCTAGGTACATCTATCCGCTGGCATTCTTCAGTTCCATAATTGTAGGTCTGATTGCAGTATTTGCTACGCTCCTAGGTGCATATGGTACCGGCATAGGGATATTATTGGCAGTAACAATAGCAATACAATACTATAGCTTATTAGCTTACGAAAGATCTTTAGAAATGTACCCATTATTAAAGAGGTTAATAGGTGAATAGACATGAAAATAGGTATAGTAACTGGTATACCCGGTGTAGGCAAGACAACTGTCCTTTCTTTTGCAGATAAAATTCTAACTGAAAAGGGTATATCACACAAGATTGTAAATTATGGGGATTATATGCTAAATACTGCTCTAAAAGAAGGCTATGTGAAGAGCAGAGATGAAATAAGGAAATTGCAAATAGAGAAGCAACGAGAATTGCAAGCTTTAGCGGCTAGACGAATAGTTGAAGATCTATCTTTATTAGGCGATGAAGGAATAGGGTTAATAGATACGCATGCCGTAATTAGAACACCAGCAGGCTATTTACCTGGTCTTCCAAGACATGTAATAGAAGTCCTTTCCCCCAAGGTAATCTTTCTTCTAGAAGCAGATCCCAAAATCATTTTAGAGAGACAAAAGAGGGATAGTAGTAGAGCTAGGACTGATTATAGTGATACAGCTGTTATTAACGAGGTTATTCAATTTGCTAGGTATTCAGCTATGGCGTCAGCTGTACTAGTTGGGGCATCGGTCAAGGTAGTAGTAAATCAAGAGGGAGACCCTTCAATAGCTGCAAGTGAAATAATAAATTCCTTAATGTGAAAGTATGGAGTTAAATACAATATACATTTTTTTGATTTCGCTTTTCTCGAATTTTGTTGTTTATTTGATCTACAAGTATTATTTTTATGGGAAAATAATCAATAAGATAAGCCTCGTCGAAAAGTACGAAGAGAGGTTAAAGAATATAGCCTCGTCGAAAAGAAGAGAAAAGGCTTACAAGAAAATTTCTAAAGAGCTAGAATCCTATATCTCTTCTGTTAGATATTATATGTTTTTGCGTTCAATGATATTAGTGGGCGTTTATATAGTTGATCTTGTAATTATATTGAATTACTTAAATACTAATATATATCTGCCATTCTATATACCTTATCTTACAGCGAAGAGCAGTAGTAATATGTATTTAATGCTCAACGGGTCTCTCTTTGAGTTTATAGCATCTTATATCTTATTTACCCCTCTATCTTTAAGATCAAATTTAAAAACAAGATAGGATAGATTAAGATATGCCTAGACCAGCTTTACGCTCTAGGTCACTTAGGAGGGTTTATGTAAAGTTGCCAAGTGGAAAGACTGTTATACATTATGAAAGAAAGAGAAACGATATTGCGATATGCGCTATATGTAAGAAACCTTTACATGGTGTAAAAACTAACTTTTTGCATAAATATAGTAAGTCAGAGAAGAGACCAGAAAGGCCTTTTGGCGGATACTTGTGCTCATCTTGCCTTACTCAACTAATCAAAGCTACTGTAAGGCAACAACTTCAATGAGATAATTTTATAATTTTTAATTTTAATGAGGAAGAAATTGGATGATAATTATAATAAGCGGTCCTCCAGGTAGTGGTAAGACCTCAGTTGCAATAAAGCTCGCAAACGAACTATCATATAAATTTATATCAGCCGGAAAAATTTTCAGAGATATCGCTCAAAGCATGGGATTAGATATCATAAATTTGAATAGGGTTGCAGAATCCAATTTTGATATTGATAAGATGGTTGATAAAAAGATTCACGAATATGTATTAAGGGAGAGAAACCTTATCGTAGAGTCACATATTGCAGGCTGGATATTTAGAGAATATACTGATGTTGCAATATATTTGTGGGCACCACTTAAAATCAGGGCAAATAGAATAGCTATTAGGGATAAAATATCATATGTCGAAGCAGTCTCGCAAATTATTAGAAGAGAATACATGCATTATAAAAGGTTTAACAAATTCTATGGTATCGATATTAATGATTTATCGGTATTCGATTTAGTTATAAATACCTCAAATATAGACATTAATAATATAGTGAAATTAATTCTGGACTATCTATCATCAGTTTCACATAACTCTCAGCCATTAAAAGAAAAAAATATCAACGATAAGTGATGGCTAATATAGTTCAATTTGTACAAAATCTAGACACACAAGTTACTGAGGTTGCTTGGAGCGTTTTTATATTAGCGTGGGCCGTTGGATGGGCATTAAGGGGCGCGCCAATACCTATTTTCAGAATTAAAAGAACTGGCCAAGATTTGATAGAAGATGCGATATTAGCAGCGTTTTGGATTGCATTAGGAACAACAGTGTTCTCATTAATAACTTATCTAGCTTCACAAGTGGGATCATGAGCAGTGGATATTCTCCATTCTATATATTATACATAGCGATGAATATAGCGACATTAACATATGCGGTTGGTACGTTATTTTACGGCTTGCCAATTCCTATTTATGGCTTAAAAAAATGGGGACCAAGAATGATGAGTGATGCAATATATGCCGCTGTATGGGTAAACATTTATGGTATTATAATTTTTGCGATAGGCCAAATTCAAAGCTTACTTGGAGTAGATTGGAGTAGTTTCTTTTCGTCAATTTTACAATTACAAGCTAATATGTTTAGCGCGCTTATTCAAGTTAAGAGTTTATATTATATTATTACGACTGAGAAGATATCAATGGCTCTTGCCCTTCTTGCAGATCCAGTACTTCAGTTTTCCTCATTTATTACTGATATAATTTTTTTATTACAATTTTTTATAGATCTAGGAGAATTTATACAACAATCGTACATGATACTTATAGCAATTGGTATTCTTTTACTATCACTTCCTTTTAGAATGGGAAAGGGAGTAGGAGGGACTTTAATATCGTCTGCAATTATATTTTATATCGGTTTGCCATATTTACCAATTTTCATGCAAGAAATGTCCTCTATTACGCTTTCTCAAATAGGATCTCAATTATCTACGATTACCGATGTAAACACGTTGGTTGAGACTATAGCTGGTGTAGTTCCAGAACTAGTAATTGTATTTATAATAATACCCATGCTTTATTTAAGTATTTTAGCTGGCATATCACTAGGGTTAGGCAATGCAATCGGAGGCTCAAGTGGTCGAGTTCCATTTCCATTAGACTTGTTTTAGGTGATGGAAAGTGAAAAGCAGTAATCTAATGATAATACTTATAATAATAGATAGTATCCTAGCCTTTGTGTATTCAAAAAACAATTACGTTATTATTTACACCACTCTGCTCGTTTTAGTTCTGCTAGTAATAAGCAAATTTATTTTGAAGAGGGTTGAGGACTAGTTTGACTAGTCTTCTTTTCTTTTCTAACTTCTTTTGTCATAAATAATGTTGTCTTTTGTCTTCCTCCCATGTTATATCATCAAATAACTATTAATGCGAAGAAATGTTATAAAGTTATATGAGGCAGTTTGAATTCTTTGAACATACAGCAGATGTCGGTATTAAATCGTATGGTAGATCCTTGGAAGAGGCATTCTCAAATGCTGCGTTAGGAGTTTTTGAAGTAATTACTGATACCTCGAAAGTAAGACCTGTAGAATATCGTGAAATTTATTTAAATGGATATGATTTGGAAAATTTGTTATATAAATGGATAGAGGAACTTCTATATTATTATGATTCTGAATTAATGATCTTCAGTAAATTCGATCTTATGATAGATCAAGATTCTATAACTTTAGAAGGAAAAGCATGGGGAGAAAGATTTAACGATAAAATACATGAGAGAAGAACCGTAGTAAAAGCAATGACTTATCATCAGTTATCAATAGAAAAAACAGAAAGCGGTTATGTTATTACTTTTGTTGTAGATATTTAGATAATTTTTCTATTTTATGTGCGCAATTTTTACAAAACTTAGCTTGTTTTTTATCTACATCCTCAACTGAATTGCTGAAATTCATAACACAACCGGTTGTATTACAATGACTTAGCCCTAATGTATGACCTACTTCGTGAGTTACTTCCTTAACTACTCTTTTCATAAACAAATCTAAATCTGGTTTTCTGTTATAAAACTCTTCTCGTAATCTATGCAGAAAAATAATGGCAAAATTATCTATAGTTAATCCAAATACAAAATTATAACCATCAATATAGCCGTCGGAATCTGCTAAGAATATTATTGAGTCATAGTTAAAGTCGTGTATTGACTTAAGGAAGCTCAATACTTTTTCAGCGTCGTATTGCAATCTTTCCCAATTAAAGGCAGAAATAGGAAGATATTTCCTACTATCTAACAATATATCAACTTCTAATCCATAGCTTGAAAGATTATTAACAATTTCATCTATTATTGATTTTTCAATGTAAGTTAGGGTAACTATTAAAATCTTCATTTCCGTCACCTACTGTGGGGATCTCTGGAGACCCTAATTCATCGAATCCCTAAATATTTAGGGTTCTCCAAGGGTGTCGCCAGATCCCCGTTAGAAGTAATGACAATAAAAGTTAAAAAGTCATATCTATATTATTATTATGCCGCCGTAGCTCAGCCCGGGAGAGCGCCCGGCTGAAGACCGGGTTGTCCGGGGTTCAAGTCCCCGCGGCGGCACTGTGGGGTATCCCCCACATCCTCAATATTAATGCGCGTTTCAATTATATTGTCTAAAGCACGTATGTAACGTTCCTTTACATTACTCCTATCGTCCTTCTATTTCGTAAACGTAATACTATTCCCTCTTTGGCGTATTTTATATTGCCCGCAAGTATTGACAACAATTTCATTAGTTTGAAACTTAGTTTAAATTCCTCGAATAGCAGTCTCACCAAATGCCCCAACTACGTAACAAAGTTTCTGAAAAAGATTAAAAATTGTGACATCTTCTTTCTTGATGACAGCTAAATCATATGTTAAATTGGAGATAAACGGATACTTTAAATGATTTATACTAAATTAACAAAACTCTAGTCTACACTAGCATCTATTGCCAAAAGATTTTTTAGAGGGAGCCAATAGAGTCGATTATATGACCGATATCTTAATCGATGCTATGGATTTAAAGAAAGTATACAAAACTAAAAATATTGAATACGTTGCATTAAGAGGAGTAACTTTGAAAGTAAATAAAGGAGAATTCTTGGTTATTGCTGGTCCTTCTGGATCTGGCAAAACCACACTTTTAGATTTGCTAGGCCTTTTAGATTCACCTAGTGCTGGTAAAATAATAATAGATGGAATAGATGTTACGAATTTTGATGAAGATGAGAGAGCAATTTTTAGAAGAAGATATATAGGTTTTGTATTTCAGTCATATAATTTAATTACGTATCTGACAGTTCTTGAGAACGTGGAATTAGCTTTAGCAGCTATAGGGATCCCCGTATGGAAAAGGAGGGAGAAAGCAGAAGAGATTCTGTCCATGATACCCGGTATGTTAGAACTTAAGAATAAAAAGCCTAATGAATTATCCGGAGGTCAACAACAGAGAGTTGCAATAGCTAGAGCCTTAGCCAATGATCCCAAGATATTGCTTGCAGACGAACCGACTGCAAATCTAGATTCGAAAACAGGTGAGGCAATAGTGGAGTTAATGAAGAAGTTGAATGAAGAAAAAAAGGTAACTATTATAATGGCTACTCACGACCCAGATATGATGAGATATGCGGATAGGATCGTATATATTAGAGATGGATTAGTTGAAAAAGAGGTGATACAGAATGAGTAAAATATTCTCCATTATTACTATATCACTATTTTTAGTGTCGTTGTTATTTATTCCATTAACATCCTCTGCCACACAATCGTCTTTTTCAGCATCTTCACAATGGCTTTCTTCTACACCTTATGTAACTCCGGGGGAAAGATTAGTACAGTTACAAGTAAATTTAGTATATCACGGAAATGGGAATATAACAAATGTGGAAATTTCTCCAATAGAAAGTGGTCCTTTTATAGTTTATCCGTCTACACAAACATACATTCTTCCCTCAATGTTTCCCAATCAACAATATTCACTTGTATTCATTGGAAATATTACACCTAATATACCTTTAGGTGTATATAATTTCTATCTGCAAGCAACATATCTAGAAAACGGAGCAGAGCAATCGCAGATAATTACAGTGCAAATTCCTATTCTTGGATATGTACAACTTTCTGCAATAGCTCAAACTAGCGGTACAGTATTTCCAGGTGAACAGTACGTTCCAATAAATTTAGTAATATACAACACTGGAACTGTTACTGCCAATAACGTAGCCTTGTTCTTAAACTCAACATATCCATTACAATTCATAACTAAAGAGATAAATATACCAATTATTAGCGCTGGTTCCTCACTTAATGTTCAAGCAATAGCAAATATTTATAATAATGCGACAATTGGTACATATAAAATACCACTTACAGCCTTCGTATATGGCACATATCATTCGCTTAATGTGACAATTACAATTAACAGTAATCAGACTGTTGGAGGGAAGCTAATAACTCCTTACGTTATCTTACCTGCTGGTTCATATCAATTAGGAGTTCCAATAACTCTTCAGTTAATTTATACCGGTCCCATTTCAGTAAGTAGCTATTCAATTCAACTTATTTTACCAAATGGCTTTACTAATATAACTGGTGGAAATTCTGTTTACATCAATGGGGGACCACTGCAACCTTATGAGGAGTTCACGGTATCTTTTACTATTAATATTCGTAATGTATCTTTAGGTGCATATACAATTCCTTTAAAGATAATTTGGAGCACTATAGAAGGTAACGGCGTAGTTGTAAATACATTACAGTATATGTCATTTACTATGTTCCTTATGGGTCAACCGAATATAGAAGTTTACCCTGAAACCTCTTTATTATATCCAGGAGAAGTTAACAATATTACTCTAGTTATATTAAATCTAGGATCTGGAAGTATATACAATCTATCCCTTTCCGTTTCCTCTCAACAAGTATCCATCCTTAATAACTTGCCTAAAATTCAATCACTATCTCCAACTCAATCGGTTAAAATACCTTTAGAAGTTTATGTTCCATCTACTTATCAAGGAGCTCCTGTACAGTTCACTATTTCAATATCGTATTTAAATTCAGTTTATCAACAGTCGCAGTATCAACAACAGATAGGCCTTTACGTTTCTCCTCTAATTTCACCAAATACCCCTATTATCGCCTCTTTAAACCCAGGGATAATTTCACCAAATTCGTTTACAACTACGTATCTTGTATTGACAAACTCGTTAAATACTACCCTTTACAATCTATCAATTACCCTTTCGTCACCAGTTTACGTTAATGCTACAGCGTTTAATTTACCGTCTCTCAAACCTACTTCTAAATACGAATTACCTATAACTGTTTACGCACAAGGCTCTGGGAGTTATTCTATCTCAATATCGATTGTTTATTACCAAGGTAATATAGAAAGACAAGAGCAAATTACAGTTCCAGTTTACGTTATACAGATCAATTCACCAACTATACCAATTTTAATTCAATTCAATTCTTCTACATTACTAACTGGTCAAGTAGAGGATGCAACGATCATAATACAAAACACAGTAAATCAACCATTGTATAACGTTACCATATCATTAGCCTCTCAAGGAACACTTTATATTAATACAACGACAATAACTCTACCCTCGCTTCAACCTTTGCAAAGATTAGATATTCCCGTCAAAGTATATACTCAGAGCGCTGGAATAATTAGTATAAGCGCTAGTATATCGTATTATCAGGCTGGACAATTAAAGCAAGCTCAAGAAGTTATTAATAGTCTAGCTGCAGGTTCAGTTAACATTATAATAACTGGTGTTTCCTCAGTTCCTACGGTTGCAGTAAGAGGTGGCATAGTTTCAGTTACAGCGACCATCTATAATTTTGGTACTGGTCCTGCTAACGGTCTCACAGTTACGGTATTTCCACCTAGAGGCGTTGTGGTAATAGGTCAAAACACTTATTATGTAGGTAATTTAGGTTCGGATACCTCATCAACATTTACCTTTGCATTTAGAATACTTAACTCCACTAAGCCAGGTTCTTATGTTATTCCTATAGAGTATACTTATACTAATGACATTGGACAAGTTATACACTCAAATTCAAGTATCACACTACAAGTCTCAAATAGTTCTTCTAGTTTCTTCATCTCGTTCTCAAGAAGTAGTAATAATTCTCACATATCTCTAATTGACATATTAGGTATAATAATTGTAATAATCGTAGTTGTAGTCTTAGTGATAGTATTATTAAGAAAAAGAAGGTGATTAATAGTGAATTCATTAGATATTTTATGGCTAGCATATAAGGGGTTAGTATCTAGGAAAGCGATAGCGATTTTAGCTATAATATCAGTGATGATAGGAGTAGCTAGTGTGACTGTACTAGTTGCTTTTACACAAGGTGTAAGTCAATCAGTCTTATCAGTTGTGGAGTCGTTGGGACCTAGTACAATTTTAGTTTTACCTAGGGGTGGCGCTAGCTTAACTCAAGCTACCGTAGCAACTATAGCGAGTTTGCCGGGGATTAAGGCAGTTTATCCAGTAGTTAGCGGTTTCGGGGAAATGAATGTTGAGGGGCAACCAATAGGGGTTAGTATCATTGGAATAGATAACTTGTCAGCACTTCTTGGCCAAGTGTTACTGGAAAGCGGGTCAGTTTATCCTCCAGTTACTTCTCCAGAAACTGTAATTGGATCAGAAGTAGCGAATCCAGCTCCAGGGATTTTCTTCTCACCAGGGGATATAATTACTGTTCAAGTTTCAAGGGGTAATAGTGTAGCATTAGAAGTTGTAGGGGTACTATCTCCATCTGGTGCTAATCCTCTATCTAATTCTGAAACGTCTATATTTTTACCCTTGAACGAGGCAATGGCAATTCTAAACAGAACTTCGTATAGCGAATTGATAATAAATGCTCAATCAGTTAATGATGTTAATAACGTGGTAAACCTTATTGAAGAAATATATGGTAATCAGTTAAGTGTTATCTCGGTTCAACAGTTAATCAATACAGTATCTACTATAACATCTGGATTTAGTTTTCTATTAATATCAGTTGCATCAATATCTCTTTTCGTAGGTGCTGTAGGAATAATGGCAATAATGTTAAGTAGAGTTTATCAGAGGATAAGAGAAATAGGTATAATGAAAACAGTAGGTCTGACAACTAGAGATATTCTATTAGTTTTTTTAGCAGAATCTGGAATAATAGGGCTAATAGGGGGCATAGTTGGTATATTGGTAGGTTTAGTGGGTACGTCATTTATTGATCTTTTATCAGCAATAACATCACAGTCTGCATCTGGTACCTCAACAACTGTTAGCTCAAGTGGATTTAGAGGAGGTGGTGGTTTTGGCAGATTTGGAACAGCCGCATCTTCATCGGCCTTCACATTTAAACCAGTTATTTCAATAGAAGCCATTTTAATAGCATTAGTAGTAGCAGTTGCTGTAAGTTTAATAGCTGGTATTTACCCAGCTTGGAAAGCTGCGAGACTTACGGCAATCGATGCGATTAGAAGAGATTAAATTTTTGTCTTTAAATAGTAAACCCAACAGAAAGTCTCGCCTTTTTAAAGTGAAGAGTAAATTAGATTATGATGATGAGAGGGTCCAATGATTTGATGATTATCGCTGGAAAAGCTGATAATCAGAAAGCTTAAAATAAACCTTTATAAACAATTTGTAGTGAAACTGCGGCCGTAGTCTAGGCTGGATTAGGACGCCGGCCTCCCAAGCCGGTGATCCCGGGTTCAAATCCCGGCGGCCGCATTTCATATCATAGTATTCATTTACGATTTGTTCTAAAGAACCAATGTAAGTGTGCCTTTGCTTACCATCATCACCGTTCTCTATTGAGTAAACATAATACTTACCTTTAATCTCTTTTACGTAGAATTTAGAACCCACGTAAAAGTTAGGCATTCTAAGAATGTTAATTCACGCGGGGTTAAATACTCATTCTAATAGAATATCAGTAAAGAAATTGAAAGAAGACGGCAAAAATTCCTCAATAGTGCGAAAAAAGAATGATGGACTTGTGGTCCACTGGTGGTCCATTATAGGTCCAGAGATAGAGGTCCACTGATGGTCCAGGACCCATAGGTCCACTGGTGGTCCATTATAGGTCCAGAGATAGAGGTCCACTGATGGTCCAGGACCCATAGGTCCACTGGTGGTCCATTATAGGTCCAGAGATAGAGGTCCACTGATGGTCCAGGACCCATAGGTCCACTGGTGGTCCATTATAGGTCCAGAGATAGAGGTCCACTGATGGTCCAGGACCCATAGGTCCACTGGTGGTCCATTATAGGTCCAGAGATGGACCAGAGGACCACAGGACCAGAGATGATCCAGGTCCTTTGATGGACCTTTGGTGGACCTGCGGAAGACCATCTAATCATTTCCCGCTCACCCTAGTAAGATACTCCTTAAAGCTCTGATAGAAACCCTTAATTGCCACTCTAAGCTCTACTAAGTTCTTCCACATTGAAACGGGAATAAGATAATATTCGCTTTTGGCGTCTCTCTCAAACTTATCCTTCTTTATTTTTCCTTGTCTCTCAAGATTCAAGATTTGTAAAGCACTTATGCATTTGAGCTTATCCTCAGTATCGTTATAATGAATAAACCAAACTCTTCCCATCACATCATGCTTTATTGCCACTTCAACCTTAGCACTGAGGATGGCGTAAACGCTTTCCCCATATCTCTCTTTACTTTGTTCCTCAGTCCAACTTGAACCCGTGATATCAATCCATACTAAAGGATAGTATGAATCCTTAGCTTTCACATAAAGTGTTAGATCATATTTGTCCTGCAATCCTTCGTAATAGTGCTCATTTATCACATTCGTTAAAGTCCCGACTCCTGTTATCTTTACGATACATCAAAATCTATTAGCCCTTTAACCCTCCATTGAGCTAACTTAATTAATAATTTCCCTAAAACTAAGTATTCCCGCCCTAAATAGAAATTAGGTAAAATGTAGTCCTCAGTCTGATTGCCCCAATACTTCAATTTAAAATCGGCCACGGCGGGTCACCTCAATTTTTTTCTCTTAACCATCTTCTGAAGTAGCTCTTCTATGTCCAATCGCACAGCTTTAGGGATGATTGCTATTGGAAGTCTATCTATAGCTGAACATGTGTAACTGAAATGTTTCTCGTTTAGAGCATTATTGCTCAGTGACTCCTTAAGTTCAACTAGTTTTGTTTTGACATTTCCATTCGCCATTTCAATTAGCTTATCTAGATATTCGAATATCTGATCAGCTAACGGTTTGGTAACGATATATCCATTCTTAAACATGTTCTTCTCTATGAAGATAAACTTCATGAGGAAGTTTTCAAACTCGTTAAGCTCACGCTCAAACTCGGTCTCTTCATTTTGCTCTTCTTTCTCTTCCTTTTCTTCAGTTTCTTCCTTTTGGATAATAGGCATGTAGACTACTCTCTCAGCCTTTTTGACTTCTTCCAGGTTTGGGACTTCATATCCTAATTGCCTTAAGGTTTCGGCGTCTATTTTCCTGCTAAGTATCAAGTCATCTAAAATGATCCTGAATATGGCCTCTCTAATAGCCTGGAGTTTTGGGGAAAGAGTAGGCTTTTTAGGGGCATAGTATCTGTCATAAAGCTCTTTTAATGCATACGAAACCCTAAAGAATATCATAGCATTGCCGACTAACCCTTCTTCCCTAATCCTTTCTAACAACTTCAAAATCTCTACTTGTTCTAGTAATGTTCTATCTTGTTTTAGCAATTCCAAAAGTTTCTCTCTGTCTGACAGACTAATTGAATGAGTCAAATTTTGCGTATCTAAGCCTTCCTTCTGACTCAAAGGGGTAGTATTAGAGTTTGTTTTATAGGCCGGCTGTCTGACAGCTAGCTGTCTGACAGCACTATTATTAAACAGTTTTTTAGTAGTAGTTTGTGAGTCAGAGTTGCCGTTAGAGTTAGCGTTAGTGTGACTCATTCACTTATCACCTTATTCTTGAAAGTTTTGCAATTAACTCAACTACTTCCTTACCTTTTTCAGTTAGGAAAATTAACTGTTTTTTCCCATCAGTTAGGCTATAAATCAGTCCATTACTTCTCAGCCTGGATAAGATTTCGTTCAGCCTTATTCCATTTACGTTTGCCTCTTGTTCTAACCTGTGCTTAGTTATCCCTTCATTAAATCTTGAAATGATAAGGAGTACCTCTAATTCCTTATCATACCTCAGTAAGAAGGAAAGTCCATCCTTAGTTTCGGCTAACCAATCAAGAAAGCTGTTATATTTTCTAACAACTGACATGGACACTCATCTTAGCAACTGATAGAGCTCAGCTTGTATCTTTTGGCTTAAGAACAGTGCTCTTTCTACTTTCTCTTTATTGTAACTCTGAGTGATAATATCTATTTTTATATTATGTATAATACTAAGCAGTTCTCTTGTGTCCTCATCTAACTCCAGGTATAATTCATTTATGTTCATTTCATCACCTCTGAAATTTTTTGCCTAATTTCGTTCTCATGTGCCTTCAAATATGCCTCAAGACTTTCGTTCAGAATTTCTGAGAAAGATACACCCCTTGCTGAGGCAAGGAGTTTTCCCTTCAAAAAAATATCTTCCCTTATCTTGAGAGTTGTTTTTACGTATTTTTCCATGCTCATCAATTTATCAATCTGTCAATTTTCCCTTATAAACCTTTCTATCTTTCAATCTCTCTTTCTCAATCTGTCAATCCTCTCTAATAATACTTTGAACGTTTCATACGCCTCTCTGGCCTCTTTGGAATCTAATATACCTAATATTTTTAGAAACTCTGCATAGGGTATTGTTACCGCACTGCCACCTAACGCCAATATAGTAGTTAACAATTCTTTCACTCTATCATCTACTGTTGTTGGGAAAAAATCGTTTGTTAATTTCCTCAATTTTTGGTTGGAGTTCCTTAGGTAGTTTTTCCTTATTTTGGACTAACCACGCGACTACTGCTTCTTCTATAATCTCAGTCATATCCCTGTTCAGATAGACAGATACTAACTTCAGTACTTGATAGACATCTTCATCGAATGCTAATGTAGTCTTCTTTTTTGCGATTTTTTTACTTTCGACCACCTCTGTCCCCACAGATTATTAAGAGAATTCTCTTATATATCTACGTCTTTATAGTTGGATTGAAAGACAGAAAAATTTATATACCTAGATTGATAGATTGACAGATAGAGGGTCTGAAAATGGAACCTCAGGAGGAAAAAGAAGTTCTTGTGTCCCAAAGTTCAATTTATTTTTTATTAACGGAAGGAAGGAAAACGTATGGAAAGTATTTAAATCTCAAGATTGAAATAAACGACAATGACAGAATAGAGAAAAAATTCTTTTTTACAGAAAAACCAGCACTAAAAGAAGTCCTATTAAAGATAAAGAGACTCTATGAGGTATATGAGGATTCAGAATCACAAACACAGGAGGCAATAAGGAAAGAAGTACTTCTTGAGATTGCCAAACTAATGTACTTGTTTGGGTGAGAAGCAATGAACACGCAACTACTGAAACAAATTATCTTTAACAGTAAAGAGGAAGAAATAGAATTTGAAGAACCTCTTGTCTTATCTAAATCGCAAATGTTAGAGATTTTCGGAAAGCCACACCATAACGTGCTGGTTAATAGAGGCGATCTATGGACTGAAGTACTATTCTATGATTCAGGCGTGAAAATAGTCCTCATATATGAGAGTCATGATAACAAAATCTTCAGGATTCATAAAATCAAGGTGATTGGTAATGAAGGCAAGAGTTGAGTACATCAAATTGCCCAAGTCATCATATTCTAAGAGTTATCGAAAAATTGAAGTAACGAAAAAGGATGGAATAATAGAGCTAACTCTGACACAGACCATGGATGTTGTCTCTTTCAAATTACCACCAGAGATGAATGCCAAATTAGAACAGGTGGCGTCAAAATTAAAGAAAACCAAAAGCGAAATCATCAGAGAGGCGTTAGAGAAGTATCTTAGCAACTGGTGATTTATATGTTCAAGTGCCCTATATGCGGGTTTACTTCTGTTACCTTGTTTGCAGTGAAACAGCACGCCAGAAAAAACCACATTTTAACCAAATGCCCAGTTTGCAACACAGAATACAGACATCTTAACCAACATTTCTACTTTCAGTCTGATATGGAGCATCTCATTTATTGTTATCTATTCGGTTCATACAAATTGCCCTTTCACGTTAGACTTGCGATAAAAAGGAAATTGCAGGTGGAGTGATGCTTATGTATCAGTGTTTGAGATGTGGGTCTATATTCGACAAAAGAAGTGAAGTTATCGAACATCTGCTTAGTGTTCATGGTCAGATGAATAAGGTCACTCTTGAATATTTCTATATTTACTTCAAGGTGAGAAGACCATGATTCTGATATATGATATATTGTTATATTACGGTTTTCAGTTCAACGATTATTGGTCTACAGTATTAGGTGTTAATGTGGGTGCACATGAGGCGAATATTGTAGCAAAATTATTTATGAAGAATAAATGGACACTAGCAATCTACAAATTCGATTTAGCTACTGTAGCACTGCTTTTAGGTTTAATGCTACCTACACCGCATCAGACTGAAATATTTCTACTGATAGCAGATGTTGTTGAGTGTCTTGTAACGTTAAATAATATATTCGCAATCAGGAGGCATAAGGGGAGGAAGAAATGAGTAGACTACTCACTATAATATATAATTATGAAATAGTTTCAAATGATACACAAACGATATGGGTTACTGAGTTAACCAGATGTTTGAGAAGAAGTTGGCTGATGCGGAAGAACGGTAAGGTGAAACTGAGTCATTACGAGATAATGAAGATGCATATCGGTACTGGACTTCATATGAGGTTACAGCGGATCCTACAGAAAAACGGGTTTGAGACTGAAGTAAAAGTACAAAAGAAGACCGCCTTAGGATTCATTGTGGTTGGGAAGATTGATGTCTATGACAAAGAAGAGGGAACAGTTTACGAGTTGAAGTATACACATTTAGATGAGTTAGACAGACCTAGACTTAACAACTACTTACGTCAATTGAATTATTATATTGAAATGGCTAATGCTTTGGCGGGGTATTTAATAATCGTTCATGCGGATGGTAGGGTGGAAGAAATAAAGAGAGATTGGGCAGAGACTGACTTGGAGGCAAGGGCTAACGCTTTCGGGATTTCAGTTGAGGAAAACATCTTACCACCGCGAAAGTCTAAGCAAGATTCTGAGTGTGCTGAGTGCCCGTTTTATAACTTCTGTTGGAGGGGGGATAGGAATGGAGTCAGGCAGTAAAAAGTACCTGAGTAATCATAAGGGGATTATGATTCACGTGACTTTAGAAGAACTGAAACGCTATCATTCTCTGACGCCGGAACAGAAAAGAATAATTAGAGCTGTTGTCAAGGCGTTAATCCATAATCCCCAATTGTTAGACGAAAGCGGTTATCTCTATAAGTTACTGGCAAGTAAAGCAGTCTCACCCTACGTTTGCCCCCTCTGCTTAATGCCCTTTAGTTCTTCCGTTAGTCTGAAACAACACATCCGTTATACGGAACACTCAAAGGTCTGCCCGGTGTGCGGGAAAGAGTTTAGAAACACTGATTCGACTCTAGACCATGTTTGCAAAAAACATAATATTTGCGTTAGTTAGACCCTTTATAAAACTTAACTCCTTTTTAGCCCTACAATGAGGAAGTACCTACTAGCCCTTCTAACCCTATCCCTAGCGTTACTAATGTTGGCAACGCCTACCGGTGCTATATCTGCAAGCCAACTAGGTGCACAACAAATTTATTATACGTTAATTAACGCCAATTGGGCGGGGGTAGGTTATAGCGTATATAATTCTTCAACCAATACTTTCAACAAAATGTATAGTTTATCTGAGACTGTTTATTTAAAAAATGCAAGTTTTCTATATATTCCTAACAGTCTAAATGAGGATGTTATAGGTTTTCGATTGGCTCTTAGTCCTTTTAGCGTACAAAGTAATCTTTGGACGGGAAATATAATATTAGCCGGTTTTAATATAATTCTTTATAACAATGGAGTTATTGGGTTTTCTACTCTAACTTCCGCATATAAAAATGGTCAATTCATTTCACAAGATTTCAATCAATCTTTCATATATCTAGGAAAAATACAAAATTACTATTTCACTTTATCCTTATCTGCCCCAAATACACCGTTTAATTATAATCAATATTTTATCGCACAGATAAATATATACTTTACAACGAACTTTTCGTTTTATAAAGGCTTTCAATATAAGCTACCAAACCCATTTAACTCACCAATGTATTCTGGTTTTCAAATGATTACTACAAGTTCTGGTTTAGATAACTCCACACCCGTAGTAACATTACCTCTTGCTTCCGGTGGTATTATAGAGTATTTTCAATTTTCATATTATTATCCAAATCAATATGGCTACAATGTAGGCCCGGCAAATATACCACCATCTGGTGTAAGTTACTACGCAGACCTTTTACAACTACAAAGTTATGGTAGCAATTATGTTAATGTTCAATTATATAGTGGATGGCCACAATGGAGTTATGAATATCAATTCACTTATGGTAGCCAAACCACTTATGGTCTATGAAAATTTTTATATTTTAAGCTAATTCTTTTTTTATGGATAGAAGATTAAAAGCCGACCTATTATTCTTAATTCCTTACTCCGTATGTTTGGGTTTACTTTTTGCGATAATATATTCAATTTCATACCTTTTATTTATGATCACAATTCCCTACATACCCTTAGCCTATATAGGCTTTTTATTACTAATAAAAAATGGTATAAGGGATTTTCCATATTTTAGACACATATTAGTAGTTCTTAATGCGATTTCCGTAATATTATTTTCAATAGTTGAGATATATCTATATGTCAATATGAAAGTTAATTCTGGATATGAATATGTTTTCGCATATGCCCCGGAAATTGTCTTAGTAGCCGTTTTGGTATCTTTAGCAATATTACTACGTTTAATAGACTAAGGCCCTTTATAAAGTCACATAATTTTTTATCGCTTAATGAAGTGGAGTCTATTATCCTTACTTCTTCTAACACTACTAATCTTACCTATTTCCACAAACGCTGTTATAACTGGTCCTCATCCTTATTTTGATGGTGGAGGCGGTTTTGCCGGACCTTTCTTCACATACTCTAAGACAATTCAAGTTGGTTCCTCTACTTTTTCTTCTAAATATAATGGTTCAACACTTTCCACCGCACCTTGGCTTAACCCAACTTATATAAGCGTTTATAACAAATACTACCTTCAAGTTTTGCCGAATCAAGAGTACATTAATAATAACGCATCTCTTTCTCTTTCATCATCACAAATCGCACTAAACGTCACATGGTTATTGGCGTCCTCAAGTAATTCGGGATCATACGGTTCAATCGCCATAGGCTACGGTGTAAATTTCCCTTCGGGGTTTACGGGTAGCTATGCCCCCGCATCACCTTACGCCTCTGATGGGATTGTGGTTTATATGGAAAAAGGTAGTTTCCCAACATATAGATTATTCGTATACTTTGACGGTGTGAAACAGCTAAATGTGTCTGTGGGTTCAATTAGTGTTGGGCAATATATAGGTTTAGGGTTCTGGTACTTACCCTCTTCAAACCAACTTTACGTTTATTACTATAACGGTACTTTGAAGACTTTTTCAATAATACCGGGTCAAGTTATCAATAATCAATTTTACCCTCTCTCACTGAATACCGTAAATAGTAATTACGTTATCGATGCACAGAATGTAGGTCCGGGTTATGGTTATGGTCAGTGGGTGGTGATAACATATTCGATTTTTCAGTCTAAAACTTATACAGCAACACTAAGTTACACATCTGTTGTTGGGAATGGACTACAGATGTTAGCGGGCTTTACAGGTGCCAATAACCCACTTAACATTTCTACTAATGCCACATCATGGAGTGTTGTGGGCATAATGAAAATACAAAACTTTTCCGTGACAGGAACATTATACCCTTTAAGCGGAAGTGTGTCTTATGTTTCAGCCCCTAAAGGAATATACCTATTATTAAATGTATACCCGGCGGTTAACGTAAATACATGGTATCTGAATGTCACGATAGAGTTTCAGTTTGTAACACAACAACAAACGGTTCTTGAGAACGTTACAATCCCCGTTTTTGTCGCGGGATTTGCGGTTCTTGTGCAAGTCAATTTATCGCAACCATCTTATCTCACAGGTCAGACTATCAGCGTGACTAATTCGACAACAATAGAATATCCTAGTAATGCGGGATATTCGTTAGCTGTGCAACCTCAGACACTTATAAATATTCAGGGTCTAACTAACGGCTTTGTGCCACTACCTTATACAATAACAGCAAATGCAGTCAACCCTACTACTTACTATTACACTATTAACATTCAGTTGGGGCAATTTTCTCTAGGTAGTGCCACAGGCACGATAACCATATACCCCGTATCGCCTTTGCCCGTAATTTTTGTCTCACAGTATCCCCATAGTGTTGTAGCCGGCACAAAAGTAACGATTACTTTTCAGTTCAGCTATAACACTCCAGTTTCAAACGTTTCAATGACGGCGTTCACACAAACAACTTCAACATTTGCATGGGCTTATGCATCTATAATATCATCTTCATCAGTGATACAATTCAAGAGCTATTGGCTATCGGCGGGTGATGGGATACTATTAATTACGCAAAATCAGAATTATCTCATTCCATTCAATTTCACAGGGCTAACATGGTATAACAACAGTATCAACACAGTACAAATTAACGTTGTTAACAACGCGTTACAACTAACGATTAACGGTGGTACACTTAACATAGCGAATTCATCTAAAGTGATAGGCTTAGGTTTCTACTATGGAGCGGGGAAACTGGCACTGAATTGGGTCTTTGTTAGCGGTATTATACTGCAGAGTGCCACAGCAAATCAGGCATATGTAATATCAGTTGGCACTAACCCATCAACATTAACACAGTACACAACAGGCTATACTAACTCCAGTGGATTCGGTCAGGTCACGATTACGCTGACTGACACACCTTACGAATTAATCAACATCTACTGGGCGGGCGTAAACAAAAACGTTTTGCTAAATATCACTGTAACCCAGCCTACTACATCTACCACAACAACCGTTAACATATCGACAATCAACTATAACTACACTCAGCCCTTCAGTAACAACATTCAGCCTAACAGCAGTATCTACAATTTCTCAGCATATCAGCCCTGGTCGACTATCATAGGGATTGCAGTAACGGTAGTTGTGGCGTTGTTGGGATGGAAGTTTGGCGGAAAGGCAGGCGTTAGCGGTGCTGTAGTAATGGGATTAATAATGAGTGCATACCTAGGTCTGATACCCTGGTATATCTTCTACATCTTCATTTTCGGGAT